>JAFGLG010000006.1 GCA_016928155.1 Candidatus Woesearchaeota archaeon
GCTTCCTCATACTGGTACTCCAGCCCTGTCATGTTGCCGAAATATGTTGATAGGTTGAGTGTCTTGTTCTCCCCTGGTGCGATATGGAGGTCAGGTATGAAAGCTGTTAGTGCGAGCTCTGTGATGTTTGTCTTATTCTCTGCGAAGTATGTGTATGTGACCGATTCCAGGTTGAGCTGGACATCCTCGATTTCTATTCTCAGGTCGAATTCAGGTTTCTTGAGCACTATCGCGCATGTCTCGTCGCATGTGTCTTGGAAAAGGAAAAGCGGCATTGTCATGTTCTGTGTCTGGTTTGTCTCATTGAGGGTGGCATTGACAGAGAGGTTGCCGGGCAGGGTGAGATTGCCGGAGAGATTGAGAGTCAGGTTCTCTGTCAGATTCAGTGTTAGGTTGTCAGAGAGATTGAGCGTCAGATTGTCAGTGAGATTGAATGAGAGATTGTCTGTGAGGTTCATGGTGAGATTGCCAGAGAGATTAAGAGTCAGGTTTTGTGTGAAGTTCATGGTTAGATTGTCAGACAGGTTTAGCAGGAGGTTTGAGATGTTCAGCGACAGGTTGTCTGTGAGGTTGTCTGGACCATTGGTCATGTTGGGTGTCATGTTGTATGATGGATTGCCATTTTCAGGCGGATTTTCAGTCTGCTGGGTGGTATTTTCCTGATCTCCTGTCTCCACAGGTATGCTGAATGCCAGGCCTGTTATGTGGAATATGCCTCCTTTTTCCATGGGTTTCTCGACTATCAGATGTCTCTTCTCTCCGTCTTCCATATACACCTTGAAATATCCCTCTCCGGCTGCGGTCCCTGAGAGCCTGACTGAGGTTATCGTCGCATTTGGCGGCAGCGTGGTGAGCCCTATGGTGTATGTTCCTGACTGGTTTGTCGAGATGTTCAGCAGTTCTGTGTTCTTCTTCACAGTGCCTATTGAGAGTCCTGTTATGTGGGGGCTCTGCATGTAGATGTAGATGCTGGCTGACACGAGGACAAGCAGCAGGGATGCTATGGCCAGTATCATCTGGTTTTTCCTGTTCTCTATCCATCTATCCTTTTTATTATGCATTGTGTTTCTTCTTGCCCTTGTTGTAGCTTGTCCAGATTGTCCTTGGATCCCTGCCGATCGAATTCCCTATCTGTGTGAATGAGAGTTCCAGCTCATCATGCATGAATATTGTCAGCACCTCAAGCGCCCCTGCCTCTCTGTGCTGGAATATCGCGATAGGTATCACTTTTTTGTCAGCTGGAGGGAATGGTGCAGGATGTTTTTTCTGTGACTTGTCATATGTCGCCCAGATTGTGCGGTCATTCCTGTACAGCATCTTCGCTATCTCAGAATTTTTCATGCAGAGGTTCTCTTTCATGTATTTTACAATGCTTTCAAGCACGCCGAGTTCGCTGCTGAATATCTGGATGGGAAGCATAGGCTTCTCTTTCTCTGTCATCATCTGTGCAAGAATTCTCAGCATCTCTTTCTCTGAGATGCCTCTTTTGGTGATGTAATTTTTCAGCGCATGCCTTATCAGGCCAAGGTCCTGGTCCAGAATTAGATTGGCAGAGCTATTTGTACCCCCTTCTGCCCGTTCTTCGCCTCTTTTCCTCTCCAAAAATACTACCCTGTTTCTGTCGAAGTTAATGGATTGCTATTTACTCATTAAATAAGAATTTATTTATAAATGTTTTGAATTATATACTTATTAAATAAGAAATAATACTCACCAAATATGAAAAAAACCAACATAAATCTTATTTAAACAGAAAAAATTAGATTAAATACCTATTAAATATGAAAAATATACTTATTGAATAAGAAAGCATTTTGTCTGTGGATTAACAGATCATTAATTGATTATTGTGCCTGAGTATTTTTTCATGAGAAGATAGTTCTTGACATTGGCCAGGTCCCTTCCGTCCATCAGCACAACTGATATGCTTTTTCTCTTGGCCAGTTTTGAGGCGACCGGATCAAAAGGTGCATGCATGCCTGGCTTCCACTTACGACCGATGATGTCAAGATACCCATCCCAGCTTATCGATTTGATGGCTTTCGCACCCTTATGCTTTGAAGGGTCCTTGTCATACAGGTATTTTATGTTGGAAAGGTTCAATACTTGTTTTGCTCCATATTCTGCTGCAAGGTGCACTGCATCATAGTCTGTGCTCCATCCCGGCTTCCACCCTCCTGCGACAATGATCCTCTTGCGTGTCTTCACCTTGAATGGCTCTGTCAATATCTTAGGATATGCCTTGTCCTTAAACACAGACTTGATATAGAATGCATTGAGGTATGTCGCATAGATTCCCATCCGGTCTAGCTCAGGAGGGTCCTGGTTGAAAGGCGAGAGCGCATCACGATAGTCCCTGCAGACCCTGCCCCCGCCGCACACTATGATGACTCTCTCTTTTTTTGCTGCCCAGAGCACAAGCTCCTTGAATCTTTTGACGAAACAGGTATCAATCTTTCCTGGATTGATTACTGACCCGCCTAATGATATCACGAGTGTCATGCTCCAGCCCCGATAAGTGTCACTCCCATGATTATTGATGTCACGCCCAGGTATTTGTACACGTTCATCTTCTCTTTCAGGTGGATTATCGAAAGCAGGATGACCCAGATGTAGCTGAGTGATACAAAAGGGTACATCACAGAGACCGGCCCGTACCTGAGTGCGATGATGCATGGTATCGTCGATATTCCGTAAAGCACGACCCCGAAAATGAGCCAGTGATTCTTGATGAGCTTCAATGGGTTCAGGCTTATCTTGCCAGAAGCAAATTTCAGGAATAGCGCTCCGTAAGCCCCGATAAGTGTCCCGACGACAACCAGCCCGATTCCGAAGAGAAGACTCATTTCCTGCCTCCGGCTGACCCATAGCCTATTGAGCTGACTCCTGCCAGTATCAGCGCCACACCGCCCCATTTGAGCATGGTCATCATCTCGCTCAGGAGCCACATCGACAAAAATGAGACCCACACATAGCTCATGCCCACAACCGGATAGAGGACAGATAATTCCCCGTGTTTGAGCGCGATTATCAGCATTGCAGCGGCCGCACAGTACAATAATATCCCGACGATGAGATGATGGTTCAGGATCAGAGAGATGAGATTGGGCTCAAGTTTGGAAGAGGCAAGTTTCCATGATATCTGGGCAAATCCTATGAGAACTGTGCTTAGCATCACTAATCCTATTGCCCACGGCTTTGTGGCCTTTTTGCTCTTCATTCCCCCACCAGGTCGCTTTCATGGGAGTATGATATAAAAATCTATTGTTTTGGGCGTTTTAAGCCTTCAGAATTATCTCGATTATCCTGGCAAATGCCGGCCTTGTTATCAGCACTCCGATTGTCACGCCGACTATTGTCGTGAGCGCGAGGCCTTTCACAAGTCCTGCTCCTGCGAACCAGAGGGGGAGCATGGCAACGACTGTTGTGGTGTATGCGACTATGATGATGAAGAACGCTTTCTTGATCCTCTGTCTCCAGTCAAGTATCTCCTCGTTCTTCTTCCTGTCTGCAAGGGTCTCGTCTGTGATGACTATCTGGTCATCCACTCCTGTTCCTACTGCGACGATTATTCCTGCGATTGCTGCGATGTCCAGGTTCCAGCCGATCAGCGCTGCAAAACCCAGGAGCACGATCACTTCGCTCACCATTGTGACTACGACTGGCACTATTATCTGCCACACCCTGTATCTTATGTAGATGACCAGTGCAACTGCAAGTATTGATACCAGGCCGATGAGGAGCGCGCTCTTTGTGAATTCCTCCCCGAGCACTGGTGAGATTGAGTCTGATTTGATGATATGCAGCTTGACAGGAAGGCTTCCTGTTATCAGGATTGTCTGCAGTCTCTTCATGTTCTTTGCTGAGTCCTGCACTGCCTCTTCATACATGACTCCTGTCCCTGACCCGGATATCGCGATGTCTGTTATTGCCCTGCCTTTCAGGTCTGCTGCTATATTGAGCTGGTCTACGAGCACGTCATCCAGGTACAGGTCAAGCTTCTGTGAGAGGTATTCTTCCCCGTTTTCTGAGAGAACCACATCCAGGCCGCTTGTGATGTCTGCCTGTCTCTGTGCCGCCTCTGGGCTGAGTGATATTGAGAATGTGAATTGGCAGTAATATCTTCCGTCTGAGGATTGCCCGCACCCCCTTTGTGGGTCTATGGCGAATGCGCACTGCGCTGATCTGCAAACATAGGATATGTCATCTCCGCCGAAGAAGACTGTCTCATTGCCTATCCTTGCTTCGAACTTGCCTTGCTTGGCTATGAGTTCCTGCACTTCCTCCTCATTTGCGCCGGCTATCTCGACAAGTATGTATTTTGCGCCTGAGAACGGATTATACACCGGCTTCACGATTATATCGGTCAGGCCGAAAACATTGAGCCTCTCTTTCATATTGTCCACGACGACAGAGAATGTCTCATCATCCACTTCCTGCTCCGGCTCCAGGAGGACTCTTGTGCCGCCCTGGAGGTCAAGCCCTTTCCTTAGGTTTGTCTTGGGTGCATCATAGACGCTGAGCCCCAGGTCGACTTCCTTGTCCCACAGGTACTCCTTCTCTGTCTTCGGCACCTGGATGTATGTCGTCACATTGAATGTCTCATTGGTCTCATTGTCGGATACCTGCTCCACAGTTTCGACTGTTTCATTCTCATCAAGTATTATTAGGTTATATGGGACATCAAGCTCCAGCCTGTAGACCTGCTTGTTTGTCTTCAGTGTGATTGTTGTGTTCCATTCCAGGCCTCTCTGTATGTCATAGAAATCCTTGGCATCTTCGACAGGGAGGTTGTTGAGAGCCAATACCCTCTCTTTTGCCATCGGTGTTGATGTTGGTGAAGGGTTCGCTATTCCTGCAAGCTCTGCTGAGGAGTTCTTGCCCACAGCCCTTATTGTCGCCCCTTCATTCCAGAAATTCGGGTATATCGCGACAGCTGAGAGCAGGAGCACTGCGAGTAGTATGATCACTCTCAGGTCCTTGAATATCTTTTTGATCCGCTTCATTATGTCTTGCCCTTGTTTTCCAGATGCCATCTTAGTATGGGCGCGTTCTGGAACCATGTGAATATGAGGTCAAAGAACAGTCCTAATGCGAGTATGAACATTATCTCCTTGAGTGCCGCCGATGTTGTGAAGAAGTATGCTATGAGGACTGCCGCAAAGCTTGTTAGGGTCATTGTGAGGCCGGTCTTCATCGCCTTGATTATCCTGTCATAAACTGTTCCTTCTTTTCCTCTCAGCACCCTTGTGGTCAGTAGGATGTCAGTGTCTACTGAGTATCCTATGAGCATCAGGAATCCTGCGATTCCTGCTGTATTGAGCTTCATGCCCAATAGGATGACGACTGCCAATGGGGCTATCATGTCTGAGAATGCCGCCAGTATCACAAATAGGCTCGGCACGATTGATCTGAAGTAGATGAATATGGTTATGCCCATGAAGACAAAAGCTATCAGGATTGCGATCAGCGCTTCCTTGAAGAAGCTCTCTCCGAGGTTGGAGCCCATCACCTCGACGCGGTATTCATATTTGTCCAGGCTTCCGAATCTCTGCTCGAGCAGTCCGATGAGGTTATCAGGGTTCTCGTCGCTTGATTCGGCGATTATCCCTTTGTACTCTCCTGCCTGCGTCAGCTCTCTCACATTGAATTCTGCATCTGAGCTTCTCATCAGGAAGTTCTGGAGGTCATTGATGTCTACCTGCTCTGTGATCGGGAGCGTCAGTGATACGCCTCCTTTGAGTGATATCCCTTTTGGTATGAAATCCCCTGTCTGCATGTAACTGTTCCCTATCACTCCGAGTGAGAGCAGTATCAATAGTATTGTGAAGATTACGAATTTCTTGTAGTGTATGTCATAAACATGGAGGAAGAAGTTCTTGTCTCTCCTGTTGGTCTCCTCGGCAGGTTTTTCTTCTTCTGCCCTATAGACTTCTAATTGCTTTTCCTGTTTGAAACCGAGCCGTCTTTCCCTTCGAGATAATTTTGC
This sequence comes from Candidatus Woesearchaeota archaeon, assembly GCA_016928155.1. NCBI lineage: Archaea > Nanobdellati > Candidatus Woesearchaeota > Candidatus Woesearchaeota archaeon. The sequence goes on from JAFGLG010000006.1 coordinate 5,990, forward strand.
CATGATCTCCACTATGGTTATGATTGATGATTTTTTATTTGAATGTTTGCTTGGATGTTTAGTTAAATGTTTGTTTGGATGTTTGACTGTTTGTTTGGCTATTTTATTGATTATTATTTAAAAAGCATTTATAAAATTGACTTTAGCTGAGAAAAAGCCCTTATTAATAAATTTTCCCATTAATATTCACTGCAAAAGCACGAATTTCAGGGTTTTAGCCTCTCCTTCGCTGCTTTAAGCAATCCATGAAACAATGGTGCCGGTCTTGTCGGCCTTGACTTGAATTCAGGATGGGATTGGGTCCCGACGAAATATGGGTGCGTGGGGAGCTCCATGAATTCCATGAGTCTGCGGTCAGGTGAGGCGCCTGAGAACAGCATGCCTGCATTTTCCAGCTTCTTTATGAATTCCGGATTCACTTCATATCTGTGCCTATGCCTCTCGCTCACCTGGTCCTGCCCATACAGCAGATGCACTTTTGTTCCTTGTTTCAATTTTGCCGGATAAGCTCCGAGTCTCATTGTGGCCCCGTACTGGGACTTGGCGATCAGCTCTTTCTGCTCAGGCAGTATATCGATCACAGGATATCTTGTCGATGGGTCTATCTCAGTTGTATTGGCCCCTTCCATGCCGCATACATGCCTTGCGAACTCGACCACTGCAAGCTGCATCCCGTAGCAGAGCCCGAGATAGGGTATCATGTTCTCTCTGCAGTATTGTATCGCAGATATCTTCCCCTCGACACCTGACCCGCCGAATCCTCCCGGCACTATCACGCCATGCAGATTGTCAAGATTCTTGAGTCTTGATCTGTCCTTCTCGAAATCCTTGGAATCTATCCATTCTATGTGCGGCTTGAGCCCCACTGCCCATGCTGCATGCTTGACTGATTCTATGACTGACACATATGAATCCTCAAGAGTGAAGTCTCCTATGTCGAAGTATTTCCCGATTATCCCTATCTTGGCTTCTTGTCTGCATGATTTTATCTTGTCGACAAATGCTTTCCATGATTCCAGCTTGCCTTCATCGTATGGCACATTGAACATCTTCATGAGATTCCTGCAGAAGCCTTGGCTCTGGAATATCAGGGGCACTTCGTATATTGTCCCGGCATCTGGGCTGGATATGACATTATCAGGCTCGATGTTGCAGAACATGGCAAGCTTCTTCTTTCTCACATCGTCGACAGGCTGTGTTCCTCTGCACACAAGAAAATCCGGCTGTATCCCGACTGAATTGAGCGCCCTCACAGAATGTTGTGTCGGCTTTGTCTTCATCTCGCCTATGTTGCCCGGTATCGGGAGGTATGAGACATGCACGAATGCCACTTTCTCTTTGCTCATCTTCATCTCACGCAGGGCTTCAAGGAAGAGTATGTTCTGGTAGTCGCCGATTGTCCCGCCGACCTCGATCAGCACAAAGTCCGCATTCGCGTCTTTTGCTACCTTCATTATGCGGAGCTTGACTTCCTGCGGTATGTGCGGGATCACCTCGACACATTTCCCCCCGTATTCCAGGTTTCTCTCGCGCTGGATGACTGAAAGATAGACTTGGCCTGTGGTGATATTGTTCTCTTTCATCATAGCCACATCGAGGAATCTCTCATAATTCCCCAGGTCCTGATCAGTTTCTCCCCCATCTTCTGTGACAAACACCTCGCCGTGCTCTGTGGGTCTCATCGTCCCAGCATCCACGTTTATATATGGGTCTATCTTGATTGATGTCACCTGATAGCCTTGTGCCTGGAGAAGTTTCCCGAGAGAGCTTGTCACAGTCCCTTTCCCGAGGCCCGACAGCACGCCCCCTGTGACAACGATATAATTGGTCTTTCCGACCATATACCCTTCCATTCCATCTTCTCCTAGCATCTTTTCACCTCGTTAATTTTTGCATTCTGCTGGCCGGATCCTTGTGAAGTCTTGCATGATTCTGCAATTGCTGACAGGGATTCAGATTCTGAGAAAACTATTGTGTGCATTATTTGGAAACGCAATCATCTATATATAAATATATCGGTAAATGGAGCTCTGTCCGGAAAGTCATTGGCTTAAGGTCAAAATGCCTTCTCAATAATCAAAAGAATGCGTTGCGAGGGGATGCTCCCTACGGGAACGCAGCATCTGCTGATATAATAAACTGGCATTTTGAAGCCAATGCATCGAGCTTTAGCGAGATTCCGGACAGAGCCGGTAAATGGAGCTCTGTCCGGGATGTAGGTTGGTGGCATTAGGTCAGAGTCCTGATGGGTGATTTTCTGGCTGACAGATGGGAAGCTCCCCGGATGATATGTTGTCAATGTGAGATGTTGTCAATATGATATGTTACAGATATATCAATAAGGGATTATCAATAAGTGATATGGAAAATTCAGGCAGATTGCTGGGATATTCTAGAATATTGCTTTAAGCAGCCCTGATATGAACTGGAAACCATCAAATGGTGGTATCGGCAGCATGTTGAAGATGAACAGGAACAGGTTGACTTGTTTTGTGATGCCGATCACTGGCTTGTATCTCTGTTTTATGTTGGGGTTCTTGAGCGCAAAATAGCATATCACAAAGATTATCAGGTTCATCAGAGGCCCTGCCAGCGCAATCAGGGATCCTTGCAGGTTTGTGGTGGCTGCGTGCTGGACATATCCAGGGATGAAGAACAGTATCGGTGAGTTGAACATCTTGAGAAGCAGTCCTATGAACAGCCATGTGTAGCTTGTGTAGAATGTCGCGCTTACGCCGAAAGCTATTGCCACAAATTTATGCGCCAGCTCGTGCAGCACAACTGCCGGTGCTGTGACAAGAGCTGCAAAGCCGATGTCTTTCCAGTTGAGAGTGGATGCTCTCAGAGGGATTCTGACGCCATCGAGGTCCATGAATTGGTGTGGCTTGAATATGTCCTTGAATATGAATCCGAGTATTAGCGACATTGCGATAAGATCAAATACCTCTCTTGGTGTGATCAGCATGTCCTGATTTTTCAGATATTTCTTTTATAAATGTTGTGCAATATTGTCCAAACCTTTATTAATGATGCCGGTTGGGGCCTCATCATAAGTGGGGTTGATAATATGTCAGATAAATCTGCAAAAGAGAATGATCTTGTCAGGGTTGATTATAAGGGGACTCTGGAAGATGGGAAGGTGTTTGACACTTCTGAAGGAAGGCAGCCTATTGAGTTCAAGATAGGTGAGCATAAGGTCATCAGGGGTTTTGAGGACGCTGTTATCGGCATGAAGGTCGGTGATAAGAAGGATATCAGGCTTTCTCCTGAGCAGGCTTACGGCCAGAGGGTTGATGAGCTGATGCAGGAAGTTCCTAAGGCAGCTTTTGGTGATAAGCTGGATCCTGAGAAGGGCATGACCCTTGCTTTGAAGGCTCCGACTGGCCAGGTCATCCCGGCGACTGTTGTCGATGTGAAAGATGACAAGGTGAAGCTGGACTTGAATCATCCGCTGGCAGGCAGGGCCCTGAATTTCAGCATAACCCTTGTCAGCATCGGATGATCTCCATTTTTTTTCATTATATATCGGCTCGATGCCATAAAAATATTTAAACCTTTTTTCTGTTGTCCTGTCATGACTGATATTATATGCACTTTTGACAGGGATGATGAGAAGAGCAGGCTGAATCATGTCATGAGACTCATCGAGCTTGGCTCATGGGATAATGTCTATTTGGTCTCTTATTCAGGCAGGTCTGCGAAGATAGGGGATGCGAAAGCCCTGACTTTTGATATGAAGCACCTGCCGGATCTCACTGAGGACATAAAGAATGACCTGAAGGGCAGGATAAGTGGTTTTGAAGTTGCCGTGAACATAATCTCCGGAGATGGGAAGCTTCATATCGCCCTGATGGCTGCATTGCTGAGGCTTGGCCTTGGGATGAGGTTCATGGCCCTGACTGTTGATGGCATAAGAGAGATTTAGGATTTATGTTCTAGATTTTAGGATTTATGCTCTTTATTTTGGGGTTTATGCTCTCGATTTATGTTCTCAGATGAATCCGTACCAGTCATATATGAGGTTTTCTGCAGCCTTGAGCAGCCCTTCTCCTGAGCCTGTTACCCTCATGCATCTCCCTTCGAACTCCACCCCCATCTCGCCGCCTGAATTGTCTATGAACACCACTGATTTGTCGTCGTCATCGCATGTGACTGTCGGCCTTTCTGAGCATATGCCCGGTGTCTTCTCTGTGCATGCCGCGATGGGTTTCCCGTTGAATGACTTCACTATGCTGAGGCTTAGCTCCGCTGCTGAGAGTGCAGTGTAGCCCATATCCTGCCCGTCTGGGTTGAATGTTATGTAGATCTCGTTTGTCCTGAAGAATTCTTCGCTTATCTGCCCGCTTGTCGGGATTTCTTTTACCTCTTCTGGATTGTAGTGCAGCGACAGCACGATGAGGTTGCTGTTGTAGAGGAATCTCGTGTACCAAAGCCCGTCATGGAAGACAAAAGGGAAGCTGTTGTATAACATGGCCCCTGTTATCTCGTTCCCTGCCTCGATTTCCTGGAATTTCTGCTCTAGCGTTAGCTCATTCTTGCTCTCCCTGTGCTCCATGTATCTCGTGAGGCCGATTGTTCCTGAGAATATGATCACTACGAGGATGATGAATGCAATGATATACATGGCGCTCTTGGAGACCCTGATTTTGTTGGGAGGGGTGCCATTATCTCCCTCGGTTTTTTCAGGGATCCTATTATTGTTCTGGTCCGGGTTCATTGTAATATGCCGAGCATCTGGTATAAGATCCTGTCCCTCACTGCGATCATGTCCATGTTTCCGAAGCCTTCCATGATTGCGCAGTATCCGTCCAGGTTCAGGCCTGTTGTATTGCTTGTCCTTATGTATATGACTGGCTTCTCCGGTGTTGCGTCCTCGCATGTCATCAGGGGGAGTGTGTATGCAGGATTTGTGTTGTTTGCCATGCCCTGCTCGAGATGCTTCCCGAGTTGGCTGAATGAGATGCCCAGATCATATCTGAGAAGGTCTATTGTCTGTATGTTCTTGTCTTTTGGATTGAATGTCAGCCCTATTGCATTGCTGTCCTGCAGCAGATGGTATGCATCCGGGTTCAGGTTTAGGTTTTGGACCTCCTCTGGCAGGTAATAGAAGTAATAGCTCACCCCATTCACTTCTGTTTCCCACATCCTGTTCGATAGGAGCTTGAACTTGTGTCCGTTGTAGTTTGATGTCTGGGTCCCTCCGCCCATATATAGGAATCCTGCTATGCTGGATATCATTATTGCTGCTATGAAGATGGTCATTAATGTCTGTTTTGACATCCTCTTCTTCTTTTCTTCCCTGCTTTTCAGCTTCTTGTAGCCTTTGTTGGGATTCTTCATCATAAGGTCTGGACTTTGTGCGCCTTTTTATTTTTTATCATTGATTATGTCATGGTTTGGTATCCGAAGCTGATTTGGCGGATATTTTGGGGGTTTATCCGTATCTTGCGGATCATTTCATCTTTAGCTCTTGCAGCAATGCGCAGGTGCTGCATATCATGCTCTTTGATGGCTGGCCGCAGCTGCATGTGTTCGGCTCCCCTGCGCCAGTGAATCTGCTCTTCAGCTTCTCTTGCCTGGCCAGATAGTATTTTATGATGTTCTCTTTTGAGCCTGGCATCTTGTTTTCCTGCTCATTTATCATGTCCCTTATCCTTGCCCTGAAGCTGAGCTTTGCATAGGGGCATTCGTTGAATCTTATCCTGAACCCATTGAGCAGGGCGTATGTCATTATCTCCTTTTCTTTGCAGAAGTACAGCGGCTTCACTCTTGGTGTGAACCCTTTGAATTTCCTGAGTCCTGTCTTTGGGCCGAGCCTTGCGTTTATCTCGGGTTGGTTGCGGATTAGGTTCATCATGACCGCCTGCGCCTCGTCATCCATGTTGTGCCCTGTTGCTGTCTTGTCATATCCCTGTGAATATTTGTTGAGGAGGTATCTCCGCAGCACTCCGCATATTGTGCATGGACCCCTTTTTGTCATCTTCACGAGCTGGTCCAGGCTTTTGCCGAATATCCTTTTCACAGAATATATCCTTATCTTTATGCTCTCCTTCTCGGCAAAATGCTTGAGGTCCTCTATTGTATGCTCCCTGTAGCCTCGGATCCCTTCATCTATGCATATGCCCTCGGCGTCATACCCTAATTTTTTGAGTATATGCAGTGTTGTGAGTGAGTCTTTCCCCCCTGAGACTGCCACGCATATTCTGTCCTGCTTCTCCAGGAGATTGTAGTCCTTTATTGTTTTTATTACCTTTTTCTCGATATGGCTGACGAAATGTTCTTTGCAGTACTGTGGGTCATCCGATACTGCTTTTGCACTGCATTTTCTGCATTTCATCTATCCGCCTGATATGACTGATATTATCTTTATCTCGTCGGTTTCTTTCAGTTTCTCGTCTGCTGTGACCAGCTCGTTGTTCTTTATTATGAGCGCTGTCTCGGGGTTTATGCCGAGCTTCTTCAGCAGTCTGCCTGCATCCGTCGCTTTCATGCTGAGTTCCTTGTCGTCTTTCTCTATATAGACCTTCATCTTGCTAGCCCATCATCTTGCTCCCTCTATCTCATGGTATGCCCTGAATATCTCGTCTTCTGACCATCCGAGGAGCGGCCTTAGTGTGAAGACTTCATCCTGCACTTTGGGGACTCGGGTGTCGCCTCTGACGAGCGCTTCGTGGCCTGTCTCTTCCATCAGTCCTTTTATGTCCTCTGTGCAGTGCCTGCCTATTTTCGAGCCGTAGTCGAATTTCTCCAGGTGACTTATGAATTTTGCATTCTCATGCTTTCCGTCCATTGTCACGACTTCTATCTCTGCCCCCCTTTTCATCATCAGCCATGCTGCAACGCATGATTGCATGTCTTCCATGAGCACGAGGCATTCTCCTTCTGAGCCCAGGGGGAGCCCGCCGTATCCTCTTGTGGTGTTGTCGAAGATGAACGCATTCTCTTTCGTGATCTCTATCCCTATCTCGGTGTCATGCCGTTTAAGGTCGACCTTCGCGCCTGTCGCCTCGACTATCTGCTGCCCTATCACTCTCTCCAGCTCTATGCTGTCCGGCTTGAATCCCTTGTCGAGCCTTTTTGCTGTGACCCTGAAGCTCTTGCCTTTTATCTTTCCGTAGAATCTCTCTGTCTCTCTGCTGATATCAGAGATGTCTGCTCTGCAGGCTACTGCCTTGCTGAAGCTTGATATGCCGAATACTCTTTTCAGCCCTGATATGTCTGGCATCTCGACTCCCTCATGCATGCTTAGGAGTATCCTCCCCCTTGTTCTCCTGATCCAGCAGTCGATTTCATTTCTTGAGGCAAAATCTCTTATGTTCTGGACCAGTCTGCTTTCGAACCATCCTCTGTTCTGGCCTTTTATGCCAATTTCACCATATCTGATAATAACCTGATCCTCAATCCTTTTGATCATCTCCGTGATTTCTGATTTTGCCTTTCCAGACCCTATAAACCTGGAATTCGAGCTTCTTATTAAATCCGACCAATGCCGCAACTGACCGAAACCTTTTTAAATAACCACCATTACTCAGTAGCAAACAAAGGTGTCCTAATATGAGTTCATACCTCAAAATCCCATACATGACATACATGATTTTGTTTATATTTATTATGGCTTTCAGCGCTGTTCCAGCTTTTGCTGCAGATTTCGATGCCTTCACCTCATTCTCTGGCGCAAGGACATGCTCTTGCAGTGTGTTTGAGTATAAGGTCTATGTCACGAACAATGAGATTGCAGGAGCATCATTCAATATTGGTGTTGATTCCGGGATCTCCGGATGGATGAGCTTTGCTCCGAAGCTTTTCTATCTTGCGCCTGGTGAGACCGGTGAGGTCACAGTTTTTGTGAACATTCCCTGCGGGGAAAAAGGGACCAGCAGGATTGACACGATCATCTATTCAGGAGATACTGAGAAGACGATAAGGAATGAGCTTGAGTACAGGAGCTGTCCGAATGTGAATATAATCGCTAAGAACTATGCCCAGGATATCGTGTCATGCAGTCCGGCTGAGTTTGAGTTTGAGATACTGAACACAGGTTCCTTTGTAGAGACATATTATCTGGGTGTGGATGATTATGAAGACCATGCGACCCTGTCAAAGAATCCTGTGATCCTCTTGCCTGGAGAGAAAGAGGAAGTTTTTCTTTTCTTCGATAGCCTGTGTGCTGAGAAAGATGTGAAGATTGAGTTTTTTGCCGATGCCTCGAGGAATATGATAAGAGGCAGTGTCCCTCTCTATGTGGATATGATCGGGATTGTCCCTTTTGAGGTTGATTTTCCTGATGAGATAAAAACATGCCTGAATGCGAAATCCGGCTACACGCTTGGATTGAAGAATGGTGCCGGCAAGACTGAGACATTCTCTGTCTCCTCTGATGCGGGCTTTGTCTCATTCTCAGAATCGGATTTTGAGCTTGGGCCGGATGCCTCAAAGAGCATCACAGTATATGTGGAAGCGACTTCGCCGATCCAGGACAGCTTTGACATAGACATCAGTTCAGGTTCATCAGGCAAGACTGTCATAAAGGCCTTTGTTGATGTGGAGGAATGTGATTTCCTCATGGTGGATATGCCTTCAGAGCTTACTTCTCTGCAGTGCGAGTCCAAGAGTCAGAATATTGTCATTAAGAATCTGGGTGAATCATCTGATATGGCTTTGGTCCTTTCAGGCCCTGAATGGGTTTCCTTGAATTCTCCTCAGTCCCTCAAGCTTGCCTATGGTCAGGAGATATCCTTGTCATTGTACCTGGACATACCCTGTGATGCCCATGGGCAGTATGACCTGTCACTTGAGGCCAAGCATATTGCAAGCGGTAAATCAGTATCGAAATCGCTCAGTGTCAGTGTTTTCAACAAGTCTGAGTCATACCAAATCTCTTTCGGGCAGGAGAAGATCCTGCTGAAGGAAGGCATGGGCTCAGCATCATTGCCTGTCCGGAACACAGGCTTCAAGAACGCAACCTATGTCTTCTCAATAGACAGCCCTGACTGGATTATCTTGGCGACAGACAAGCTTGATCTGTCCCCTGAAGAGCAGGGCATCGTTTACATCAATGTCTCATTGGATAATGTATCCAGAGAGGATTATAATCTTACTTTGACAGCCCACGAGGTGAGAGGGGGCTCATATTATTCCCAGGCATATGACATCGGGTTCAGCTCTGGTTCTGATATCCTGCTCTACATGCTGATCGGAGGGGCTATCCTGCTGATTATTTTGATTATCCTCGTGGCGGTCCTTGTCTCCAGAAAAGGGGGCAAAGGGAAGAAGGACGAGAAGAAAAGCAAGAAAGAGGAAAAGAAAAGCAAGAAAGAGGAGAAGAAGGAAGAGAAGATTGTAAAGGTCAGAGAGACACCTGCAAAAGCCCGGCTTATGGGGCCGGAAGATCGTGATTGGCTTATGCCTTTCAGGTTCATCTCGGTATTTGCTCTGGTGTCTGTTATCCTGATTGTCCTTCTCATGGTATTCTCTTACGCTTATTATATCCTTTATTTCCCATTCATTATTGCCTCCATTGCGCTGCTAATCATTGCATGGCTCATCATTTTCTTCAGGTTCAGGCCTAAGAAGGCAAAGAAACCTCTGGCTGAGAAGCCGGCTGCAGAGAGGGAGAAGAAGGCCGCGAAGAGTGGGAAGAAGACACTGAAGGAAAAGAAGACTCAGAAAGGTCCTTTTTTCCCGCCTGGATTTTTCGGGATGAAATTCTGGGCTGTTGCAGGGATCATCATATTGATTGCGCTGCTGGTCCTGGCTTCTGTTTTCTTCTATGTTTATCTGGTTGTTTATCTTCCGTTCATCATATTGGGGGTAGTGCTGCTCATCATCGCAGCAATGGTGCTTATGTTTGCCGGGCCTGCCGGATCCAAACAGCTGAGAAAGGGAGTGCAGAAGAAGTCATCTAAGAAATCTAAGGCCGGTAAGAAGACAGGGAAAGATGGAGTCAATCCTTGGCTCGTCATTGCTTTGGTTGCGTTGGTGCTGGCAATAATCGGAGGCATTGGATATGGTATCTGGAAAGCAGGGAGCGACACGATAAAGGATATGGGATTGGATGGATCTGATGGGTCTGATGATTCTGTTATTGATGGCTCAAACCTGACTCAGAAGAAGACTGTTTCTGTAGTCGGGAACCAGACAGCTGATAATGTCAACCAGACAGATGGTGAACCTGGGCGGGAACAGTCCCTGGATGGGGATGGAACAGATGGGCAGGCAGGTGGAGAAGAAGGTTCTCCAAAGGACGACGCATCGGATACGCAGGACACAGATGACATACGTGACACAGAGGACACGCAGGACAAAGGATATATGCAGGATATGCAGGATACAGCACCCGCAGAGAAGTCTGACAGGGAGAGGATTCTGGAGCTCATAGGTTTTCTGGAGCAGGAGAACAAGACAGGTCTTTTCACATATCAGATAATTGGCGAGAACTCCTCGAAGAGCATTGATCTGAGCCAGCATTTCACAGATCCTGATGACGACCTGCTGAGCTTCTCAGCTTCTGAAGTCGAGGATATTGATATTGTTATTGATGGCAGCACTGCGGATATCATCCCGGATGAGGGTATGGTTGGGGTGCGCTTTGTCACATTCACTGCAACTGACACTTCAGGAAACAGCGTCTCGAGCCCGAAAGTGACTCTCATAGTGAAGCCTTATACCGATGATGGAGAAGAGGTTGGTGGGGATTTGGACAGCAAAGGCAGCAGATTTGTCAGTTTCTTGAAGTCCTACATGTACTATTTCATCGCAGGTATTGTTATATTGATATTTGTTATTATTGTGATGAGTCTTCTTGATAAACCGAAGAGAAGGAAGAGAAGACGATCTCATTAGTATTCTGGTTCTCAGATGATGGTGTGTATCAATCCTATTAGGAATATGCTCATCAATATGTATTCGAGGAATCTGCTGTTTATTGCTGTGAACTCCGGCTTCCTGTCGCCGCGCGCTCTTGCTTTGCGGAGGATCATTATCATGAAAAGCAGGATGAGGCCTGATCCGATGCCGCCGACATAGTTCAGTGCTGATATGAATCCTGTCACGCCCAGCAGGACAATTGCGATAGGTATGATCATTGTTGTCAGGAATGACGCATCTCCTCCGAGGTTTACGTCAAAGAAATAGCTTTCCTTCAGGGCATAGCCTACTGCGATGAATGATGTGCTCAGTGTGAGTATGGCCAGCAGGTTCGCGATGATGTTCATCCCTGCACCGAGCTTTGCACCTATCCCTACTGTCGCAACCTCTGATACAGACATGCCGAGCAGACCCACCATTGCATAGCTGAATAAGAGGTAGAGCGCTCCGGATCCTATGACACCTATCAGGATTGCTGTCTTGAAGTCATGCAGGTCGCTGAGCTCTTCTTTCATCATAGGTATTGCTGAAAGGCCCATGAAGGCGAACAGGACCACACCATACGGGAAGAACCATGATGAGAGGCTGTATGCTGAGAGGTTGGCTGTATCCGCATGGGGTATGGAAAATATCACAATTGATATTATTATCGCAATCAGGGCCAGGATGAGGATGTTCTCTGACTTCTTGAATACATCTATGTCATAATATAATATGAGGGAGAATGCGAAGAAGCAGGCTAACGACCATAATATCTGTGCCCCGCCGAAGATGGAGTTGAAGGCCTGCCCCAGGGCTATCAGGTATGCCACCAGGCTTCCGTAGAACGCTAGCATTGTTATGATTAGATAGAATATCTTGCCTTTTTTGCCCAGATACCTGCCTGCAAGGCCGACCAGCTGATGCTGTTCTTTGGTCCTAAGGACTATCTCAGCCACAAAGAATGACATTATGACATACACTGTTGTGAAAAGGATGATATAGGCTGTGCCTATCAGGAATCCTGATTTGGCAAAGACATATGGCAGTCCTAGGATGCCTGCTCCGATGGTTGTCGCCATCAGTGTCGCTGCCGCTGTCCACACCTCTTTTTTCATTTTATATGCCTCTAAAATTGCCTCTCAGGTCAGGATTATATATTTTTTGTCAAAATCTTTATATATAAACAATTTATCATTGTCTTTGCTAGGGGGGTATAGTGTAACCTGGCTATCATAGTAGGCTCCAGTAACTGGAGCACTGAGCTTCGGCGATGATGTACTGATGGTGTGTGCTTCGGCATGAAGACACCTGCGGATCTGGGTTCAAATCCCAGTACCCCCATTAATAGATTTGAGGTGACTGATTAAAGTGTGGGCTTGAGCAAATCTCTGATTTGCGAAACCCTCGATGGTGCCAGCCGGCGGAAATCATAGATTTTCGTGCGCCAAAAATCAAAGATTTTGGGGCGTGACATGTCAGCTGCCCAGTGCCTCCATATCTTATTTATACTATAATAGGTGATGAAAATGAAAAGGATTTTTTTTGTGCTGTGTTTGATATTATTGGTATTTGCTGTTGGCTGCTCTCAGCCAAAAGTGGATGACAATGACATTGGGGATGTGGAGGATGACTCTGATATCATTATGGATGATCCTGCTGCAGACAAGGATGATGACCCGGTGATTGACAAGGACGACGAACCGGAATCCTGCGATTCTGACCTGCCACCCCAGCAGTTGAAGATGATAAGGATAACAGATTTGAGGAGAGAGAGCGATGGCTTCTCATTCAAGCTGCTGCTCAGGAACGAGGCAGACTCTGAGAATGTTCTTGTCGAGGGCAATGCTGCGGTTGTTGTCTATACGACCAGGATAAGGAATGGCAAGTTTGTAGGTGACGATGAGATCTACAGAAAAGGTGTGAGATTCAAGCAGGATATGGTCGCTCCGGACTGCACTTACCCGAGGATTAAGGTGGAATTCGATGATTATGATCAGGACCTTCTTGAGGATGTCCTCGATGAGGATCTCGGCATCTTGCATATCGATCTTTCATTCATCGGGGGTCTTGCTCTGGAGACGGATTATTATCCTGAAGGTACAGCTGACAGACTAATGCCTTAGAAACCTATTCTGTCTTTTATTTTTGTTTTTGTTCTTCTGATTGTCCCTCTTGGCAGTTCGATGACATATCTTGCGTGCCTTTTAGGGATGTAGAATGTGAATGGCATGAAATCTTCCTTCATCTCAATGACTTTCCTGCCCGCATCCAGCCACAATACATCAATATGATAGAATACGAAAAGCATGTCCAGGCTGATTTTTGTGTCTTTCTCGAATGGGAAGACGAGGCCTTTGTCCCTGAGCTTTGGATAGAAGCGCAGCCCCATGAATTTTTGCAGGTCATTCCTGCAGAACCTCTTCTCGCGCACAAGTGTTTTTCCATTTGTGGTATTCTTTATCATGATCTTTGGTTTTGGGGGTTTTATATATAAAAGACACCATAATAATACTTACAATGTAAGTATAATCTTATCGCATAAAATTTATAAATAGCTCATATCTCCAGCAGTAAAAGCTTTATTGAGGCATTTAAGGCTGTAAAATGGCAGAAGAACAGAATTTACTCATACCGATTGATGAATATCTTAAGACAGGCATACATATAGGTACCAAGTTCAAGACAAAGCACATGGCCAATTTCATCTATAAGACAAGGCCTGATGGATTGTATGTCCTTAATCTGCAGAAGATTGATGAGAGGCTTGGCATCCTTATCGAGCTGATCTCCCATTATGCTCCTGAGGATATCCTTATTGTCTCAAGGAGAGAGAATGGCTGGAAGCCTGTGAAGATGTTCGGCAAGTTTACTGGCGCAACTGTTTTCGCAGGGAGATATCCGCCTGGCATGCTCACAAATCCTCGGTTGGACATCTATAGGGAAGCTAAATTCATTCTTGCGACTGATGCCTGGCCTGACAGGAATGCTATCAAGGATGCATTTGCCGCTGGCATCCCCATCGCTGCTCTCTGTGACACGAATAATCAGGCGAATCATATTGATTACATCATGCCCTGCAACAACAAGGGAAAGAAATCACTGGCTCTTGTCTTCTGGGTCCTTGCAAGGGGCTACATGCTCAAGCGTGGCATGATAAAATCAGATAAGGACTTCGATGTAAAGATCGAAGATTTTACTGAGGAATAAATCAGATATTATCCTGGATGGATAACTCTTCCTGTATTGTGTTCAGTCACGCTGTAGTCGCCGCCGAAGTCCATCTCCGTGAGATGGTGCGCCTCGAACCTGCCGCCGTATTTCTCAAACATCTGCTTGAGCGCGATAGGAAGACCGTCATTTCCATATTTTATGATTACTCTCTCCACTTTGCCTTCTTTCTGGTACTGCGCTAGCGTCTTCAGAACATAGTCTACCACTTCAGGCTCCTCGACCAGCTTTCCTTTTTCTCCATTGTACGACAGCACTAGCTCTGATAGCTCCTGCGTCGGAGCTTCGTGCAGATTGACGCTGATGACTCTTGCTCTTGATGCTGCCTCTGCAAGAACTGTCTTCAATCTGGATATCTTCGCATTCTGCCTGTTCTCAGTTGAAGCCTCCTTGCCAATAAAGGCTCGTAGATAATCCACAGCGCTCTTCTGGACATCAAGAGGGATAATGACTTCAGCTATGTCTGCATCGCACCATGCGTGCGTTACATCAATTCCTCCCTTGAAGTAGAATGCAGTCGGCTGCTCGACATATGTTGCATGAGGGAATTTGGAAAAGATCCTGGAATATACTTGGCTTAATGTCTCAAGATTGCCTGATCTGATCTCTTCGGTGAACATATGCTCAAGCCAGACATTGTAGGCATTGTCATGTCCTCCGAAATAGATCATCCTTGATCCTGATGTCAGTTGGGCAAGCTCGTTGAATCTCTCTGCTGTTCTTTCTGTGACTCCTTTGAAATATTCAACCATCCTGTCATAATTAGTGTTTTGCTGCAATGGCTGACCGAATTTTCTGTTTACAAGCTCATCGAGTGATATTGTAGGTTTACCATCGACAATGGATTCCTCTCCCTGGATGAAGACAGCTGCTTCAAGGATATACGCTCCTGGCCTTCCTAGGTCAGTCACTGCTTGTGGCACTGGACTGCTGAACTTTGCTTTCTTCGAGGGCCTGTCCTTCTTGTTGTCGAACATGCAGTCTCCGTTGAAGATCACGACTGCTGGCCCTTCTGCCATCGCTCTCTGCACAACAGCAGCATACTGCTGGCTTGGAGCCAATGGATTCCCTTCCTGGTCCAATAGGCAATCATGCATATCGCTCATGTTGACTGTGATTGGATTTGTGTACATTTTTGCACCTTGGATCTGGATTAAATTACTACCATCAAGAGACAATTTTTAATATATATTTTGTTCTTATATTGTATAAGAGAGTATATACTTTTTTTCCAGTTTTATATATGAAAATAATTAAACCTTCCTTACAACACCATTATTGGCATCAACAAAAACCCTACCCCCATCTTTGAACACTTTGGTTGCGATCTTTGTCCCTATCACGCATGGCTTCTTCATCTCACGACCAACTATCGCAGCGTGGCATGTGATGCCACCCATGTCTGTCACAAATGCAGCTGCTTTCTTCATCGCAGGTATAAGGTCAGGCTGTGTTGCCTGGCTTACAAGGATGTCCCCTTCATTCATCTTGTCCATATCCTCAGGGATATTGATTATCTTGACAATACCGATCGCCTCTCCCGGATATGCGGTCATTCCTTTGAGCTCATGCACTTCTTTTATCTCAGTTTTGATTTTCAGGGATTCTATGAAGCTTGCAGAATCCTCTCCCTCAAATATCTCTGTTCCTTTTTCTGTATAGTCTATAGCATGCATCTTTCTTCTTCTTTTTATGAGAGGCTTGGGATCAGCTCCCATCAGGGCGCTCCTTATTTCATCATGCAAAAGGAGCCTGAAATCAGGTTTCACGATGCCTATCCTCTTCATGATTTCTTTCTGCATCTTTTCCATTGAATGATTTGCGAGGAAGAGCACATCCTTTCTTAGGCCTTTCAGATAGACTATGTCTTTGGCTCCTTCCATGAGTCTTCTTGTCTTGTAATCGAACATGGATAGGATATTTCGTTGCTCTGCTTCCAATTCTTTCATATGATCATTGGATTCCTTTGCTCTCTCGGCGCAGTCATCATTGGCAAGTCCGATAAGCAGTTCATAGTAATAATCAAGCTTCCTGCAGGGGCCTTGCCACATGTAGCTGAGCCAGCAGAATTCTTTGTGGTGTTTTTCGATATCCTTATGGAGGGCAGGGTATAATCTCCTGACTTTGGATATTATGTTTGGCTGTTTTGACTTGAAGATCTGCAGCATCCCCTCGTTTTGTCTTATTTTTTCAGAGATTTTGAGCAGGTTGAGGTCCTCTGACTGCTGGTAGGATGGTCTTGTTGGTGTGGTCATCATGCTGAAAAGATCTGCCTCATTCCTGGCGAGGTCAAGCTCCTCGATTTTTTCTTTTAGTTTCTTTATGAGATGGTTTGATAGGTATTGGTGCTCATATTCCATTACTCCGGCCGGCTGCCCTGCAAAGTGGAGCTCCCCATAGGCCTTCATGAAATCATCAAAGAACAGGATCAGTTCTCTGTCAGTCAGCTTGCTGAAATCCATATCCTGGTACTGCTCGCATAGCTTTATCATGTCCTTGGAATATATCTCGATCTTGTTGTTGAGGAACTGCAGCGTATTAGGATCTTCATATATTTTCTTGAAGATATTTTTGGCCACCCTTTCGAAATCAGCCCTGTCGAATATTAGTGTGATGTTATTCTGCCTGCAGTAGGCTATTGCGTGCTTGAATCCATCACCGAAATTCTCCCTGTACCCATTTATATATCCTGACAATGCATATTCGATGGCCAGCATGTGGCACTTTGGCAGCTCTTCAAATATGAAGAAATCATTTTTCGGCTCCTCTTTCTTGTGGATGATGTTTACAATACCATTATATGCATCCACGTCGACAATGTCGCCATCATTCAGCATCTGTGTGGATATTTTTGCTCCTACGATGCAGGGTATGCCCACTTCACGGGCCAATATCGCTGCATGCCCTGTCACTGCTGCATGTCCGTCTGCGACAATAGCGACAGCCTTGTGCATTGCAGGAAGGAAAGGCGGCAATGCCTGTATGCATACTATCACTTCCCCTTCCTTTACATCTTTTACTTGGTCAAGTTCCATCACTTTCCTCACAGGGCCTGTGGCTCTTCCGGCACACCCCTTTACTCCCTTGATCTGTATGGCATCACCATATTGTTTGTGGAAATCCTTTGATATCTCACGCCCTTTCTCGCCTGGATAGACCTCTGTCTTGCCATTCTCTGCTATCCATACAGAGAACCCTATCCTCTCTGATGCTTGTTTGCCTAGATTCTTGCCTGACAGTGCTTTCTTGATCTCTTCTTTCTTCAGATGTCTTACCTGATTCAGGTCAAGCCCTGTCCTTGACCCCATCTCAAGCAGCACCTTGTCCATGTATGTCAATGATTCTGAGACATATCTCTTCCGGCACTCTTTGAGGAATATGAATTCACGAAGCACTTGGAAAAGCCCCTTCTCTTCATCATTTAGGCTAAGTTCTTTCTCTGCTTTCTCTCTTTTCCTTATGATATCAGTATGTTTCTCTATAAGCTCCTTTCTCCTTTTCTCCAGTGTACCTTCTTCGACATGCTTCTTAATCTGCATGACAAAGTCTTCCACTGTATAGTCTGGATCCTCATAGTCATGGGGCAGCCAGAAATACTTCGCATGATGCTTCTTTATCTTCCTGAACAGCTCTGTTCTCCTTATATCTTCTTTAAGTAGCTTCTTCTTGGTCCTGCCATCCATCCCCTTCGCGATTTCAAGCAGCTCAAGCTCTGCCTTCTCGAAGAATACTGCTTTCTCTGATACTATCAAGTCTGTGAACTGCTGTTCTGTAAGTCCTTTCCCGGAAAAAAGCTCTTTGAGATATTCTGCAAATGGAGTGTCAACTATCCAGGTGAGCCCGTAGACAGCATAGAGTGGCTTGTACAGTTTCGTATACATCTCATAATATTCATGTAATTCCTTGTTTGTAGCTTTTTTTGCATTCTTTGATGCATTCTTTGCAGATTTCACAAGCTTTGGCCCGAACTGCTGTGCCTTCCCTACCAGTCTGTACACCAATGCTGGGTCGTTTAATATTTTCTGCAGTACTTCCTGCATTATTTTCTTCCATTCCTGCTCTGGCACATACCCATAATGGTGGTTGTTCTCATATACGATTGCCAGTTTGCTCCATTTCACCCCCGCATATTTCTTGAGATCATTTGTCATGACCTCGAAAGACAGGTAGTTAGGGAAAGGGCTCACTCTTGTCCTCTGGCTCATCTCGATAAATTTGTCTTCTGTGCCTTTGATCAGAACTACGCCTTTTTCTGCATCTACTTCGACATAGTCTCCATCTTTCAACGCCTTTGTCGCAACTCTTGTCCCGATAACACAAGGTACTCCGAGCTCACGAGAGACAATTGCTGCGTGGCATGTCAGTCCGCCTTCATCAGTCACGATCGCCCCGGCTCTTTTCATCGCCGGCACAAGGTTTGGATTTGTGGCAGGGCTGACAAGGATATCTCCATCATTGAATTTCGCCATGTCCTGTGCTTCTTTCAGTATCTTCACTGTGCCCTTTGCCTTTCCCACGCAAGCCACTTGGCCGTGTAGCTCTTTTAGGTTCTCATCTGGTTTCTCTTCATATGTTTCATTCTTCTCAAAATTCCTTGATTCTTCCCCTGAAAGGACTTTTATGCCATTATCCTCGATGGTTATTGTATAATGCTCCAGCCTATCATGCATTTCAGCCAGATTCACCTTGTTTTCAAGTATGAAATCCTTGATCTCATGATATGTCATGTTTTTCAGAATTTTTTTCTCCAGCCTCATCCTTCTTTCCAGCTCATCAAACCATTTTTCCATTGTTGAAAATGACATATACATGATGTCTTTCCTGTATCCTTTGAGGAAAGTCGTCATTCTTGCTACTTCCAGCCAGTGTTTCTCCTCTTCGCTCAGTTTCAGCTGCTTTGTCAGCTTGTCTTGTGCAGCTAATATTTCTTGCTCCTCTTTCTGCATCCTCTGGAGTTCTTTCTGTGGATCAATGTCTTGTCTGACAAGGCTTGCTATCCTATCGACATAATCAGAAAGAGGTGTATCCGGACCTTTGAAGCCGAATCCCATCCATCTGAACCTGCCCCACAGTTCCATTATCATGTTCTTGAGCTCTGCATTTTCTTCGTATCTTTCTGGCACAAAATCTTGTAGTTTGTTCTCTTGTATGAAATTCACAATTTTGTAGATCTCTCTTTCTTCCATCTTCAGATATGTATCTTTTGGAGATGCCACCAGGGTTGTGAATACCTCAGATATCTTCCCGGCCTTTTTTGATAGGAAATCCCTGATTTTTGTTGACAGTTTGAAGTTCTCGAAGTCTGCCCAGTTCCCTGTCCAGCCCCATGCCCAGAAGGCTTGTATGATTTTTCTGTATTCTTCAAATAGGGATAAGAGTCCTTCATTGGATAGTCCTGCCAGTCCTATGTTTTCTAGATTGTCGCAGAAATCCAGGACTTCATTGCCTTTGTCGAGAACTTTTTTGCTTGAGAGTCTGAAATATTCTTTATCTCTGAGCTTGTTTAGTGTTATCTCGCTTGCCTTTTCCCATTCGCTCATTTTCACAATGTATTTCCATATGGAGTTCTTGGCTGTCATCCCATTGTATTTTGCCTGGAAGCCTATCATTTCTTGAGTATATTTGGCCAATCCTTCGAATGCTAGATAGACAGGGAATATCTGTGCAGAATCTTCTGCTATCACTTTCCATTTCTCCTGGTCAGATGCCCTCTCAATTACCCTGACCTTCCCATTGTCTGCATCGACTTCTATGAAATCATTGTCCTCAAGTACCTTTGTGGCAACTCGTGTTCCCACAATGCATGGCACCCCTAACTCTCGAGAGACGATCGCTGCATGGCAGGTTATGCCCCCTTCATCTGTCACTATTGCTGCTGATTTCTCCATTGCTATGACCATTGGAGGTGTTGTGCTTGCCGCAACAAGGATGTCTCCTTTCTGCACTTTCTCTAGGTCAGAAAGGTCTAGGATCTTCTTGGCTCTTCCCTGCACCCTGCCCCTGACAGCTGTCTGCCCTCTTATCTCATCTGCCGCTTCTGTCTTCTCTTCCTCTATATTCAGTGTGCTGAAGAATTCATCTGCACTGCTGCCTGTCAGAACTTCAATCTTGTCATCCCAGTATTTCAGGACATATCCGTTCTCCCTTTCTGCAATCTCTGCATCGAACTTTTTGCCGTACAGCAGCTCTTGTATCTCAGAGAAGGATAGGTTCTTGATGTCCCATTTGATGTTGTATAGCTTCTTTATCTTCTGGAATAGTTCTCGCGAAGAGAGGTTCACAAGCCCCATCAGGCTTTCCCCCTTTATTCTGAAGTATAGGTATCGCCTGATCAGTCTTATCAGTTTCTGATGATTCGAAGGCAACACATCAAGGATCTCTTCAACTTTTGCATCTGTTCTTATTTGGATCCCTTTCAGCTTCTGCCTGTTCTCTTCAATCTTGGAAAGATCTCCATCTTTTATCCTTTGCATGACATCATTCTTGTCCATTATCTTGCCATTTGTATACGAGTAGACCCAGTTGTATTTGGATAAGTGCTTCCTGATCATTCCCTTTATTGATTTGTCAGCAAAAGTCATATCAGAAAGGCCTTTCTCCCGCACCTTTTCTATTATATCATACATGCTCAGCTGCTCTTCTGTCACGATCAGCTGTTGATCTGGCGTGAATACCTCATCATAGCTCTCTAGTTTTATCTCAGCCTGTATCCTTTCTCCTAGCATCTCAGCTGCCAGGATCGTAGAGCTTATGGATGCCAGAAATCCAGCATATACATCAGGCAGTTTCTTGAATATTTGTTTTATTTTCCTTCTGTCGGGCTTTTTCTTCTTGAGATCCTCAATGAAATCCTCGAATTTTGTATATGCTTCCTCTACCCTTTCGAGATTATCGACAAGGAATTCATCGTCTTTCACTTTCTCGCGTAGGTGTTCTTTTATCTGCAGGGTCTCATCTTTTGGCCTGTACTGCGCAATGTAATCCTTCTTGCCATGGACAACCTGTTTCGTGAATCTTGTTCCTATGAAATGTGCATAATGGTCTCTATAGCATTTCAGGACGCAGCTCATGAAGAACAGGTCTATCTGCCTCTGTGCATTCAGCACAAATATTTTGCCGCCCACCCTGATGACAATGCCCTGATCTGCATCTACCTCAACAAGATCCCCATCCTTGAATGTCTTTGTTGCGACTACAGTCCCTACAATGCATGGTTTCCTCATCTCACGGGCCACTATTGCTGCATGCGAAGTGATCCCGCCGACATCTGTGACAAAAGCAGCTGCCCTTTTCATCGCTGGAAGTAGCTGCGGGCTCGTGTCTCCTGCAATCAGGATGTCTCCTTCCTGCACCTTGTGCATGTCCTCTGGTTTCAGCACCAGTTTGGCTTTTCCTGTGGCTTTCCCTGGATATGCTGGCTGGCCTTTCACCTCATCGCTTTCTTCTGCTTTGTCTTCTTCATAGTATCTTTCCAGCCATTCCTTAGCGTCTTTTCCTGTCAGGAAATCATATTTCTTTCCATCCCATATCACTATGCAGTCCTTAAGCCTTTCAGAGAGTCTTGATGGGACCCCCCTTTTTCCTTCAAGTACAGAGATGACCTCATCTCCTGACAGGACCTCGATCTCTTCTCTCGGGATCTTCCATTCATTGGACAGCTTCTCTGCAATCCTGTTGAGCAGCACATGTATAGCTTGCCTTGCATCTCCTCTGAGGGCTTTCATATGGACTAGGTCTTTGGAGAGCTCAAGGATTCTCTTCTCTTCTGTACTCAAGTTAAGTTCTCCAAGAAGTGCCTGCTCATCAACTTCTGTCTTCTTTGGCTTGACACCCCTTATCTCATTGATGAATTCTTGGGTGAGTCCTGTTCCTATATATCCTTGGTCAAGCCAGAAGTATTCTTTTAGTAATTGGTCATCATCTTTTCTTTTCCTGATATCTTCATATGCCTTCTCTGTTGGTGTCTCTGGCTTCATCAGTATGTCATATTCATATCTGGGTCTTTGGAGTTTTCTTTTCTTGAATATGTTGTCTACTTCCTTGGATACCCCTCCTTGGATGTCAGCATAAGCTGGTGCTGCTCCATATTTTGCGCATTCCTGCTGCAGCTTGATTGCTTCTTTGAATATCTGAGCCAACCCAGGGTTATCATAGCTTTCAACTCTGTCGACATGCTTTGCTGCAAACTCCACTAATCCTTTTGATGCCCTTTCCAGTTCTTTCTTGAGGAAGCTTACCAGCTCAGGGTTCTTCAGGAGGTTGTCAGCGCTTGTCTTGCAGAATCTCTTCACTTCGCTTTGTTTCATGTAATATCTCTGGTTCCTGCTGTCCTGAATATGGATCACTATCAGTGGTGCCTCCATCCCGATTATGTCCTTGACACCTGGATCATGCATCCCTCTCGCTGTCATTTCTACTGTGAGGAATGAGACATCAATATCCATGTTGAAGAACTTGAATTTGTCCTCTGGACTGCTATTATCATGCTGTATGCCTTCATATCGAGTTATTTCTTTGATCTCATCATAGTCCCCATCTGTGTACACTTTTTGTTCTCCGTTGAAGAAGACAAGAACGCTCTTTTCAGACCTTTTGACTAGGTCTTGGGGCAATTTTCCTTTTAGGAGAGCATCTTTGACCTCCTCGCCGAGCATCATTGTGAGTCCATCAAAGCTTGCTCCTGTCCTGCCAGCTATCTCCTTGAATAGCTTTTCAGAATAATAGTATGACATTGACAGATATTCCCTGTGCAGCTTCTTGAGGGATTCTATCTCTGATATTGACTTGACAAGCCTTTTCTCTTCTGCATTCAGCTCAAGCTCATCATGGATCCTTGACTTTGCAGCGTTATTCTCTGCTTTCTCCCTCTCAATCTCTCTCAGTTCATGCTCAGGGTCCTTCTTCAGGTATTCTTGTATATTGGATATCACTTCGCGTATCTTCCATGCAGGTCCTGTGTAGAGATAAGGCAGCCATGCATAGTCCTCAAGCACTTCCCTTATCTTCTCATATAGCACTGGATGCTTCCTTATCCCCCTCTCTTCTGTGTTTTTCTCGAATAGAAATCTGAGCTTTGCCTCATTGATGTACTTGACCAGCTCAAGAAGCCTCTTTTCATATTTTGTCAGATGGTCTTCTCCACTCGGAGCGCTCAATGTCTCGAGATGGTCTTCATCCCCGCTTCTTGCCAGTATCTTCTTCGCTTCTTCCTTTAGGTCTTCGATATCAAGTGCAAAATGGAGGTATGTATTGTTGTACACCTCTACTAGCTGTTTGCTGAATTTCTTGTATAATGAGAACAGTTCCTTGTTTGATTTCTTCCTCAGGTCAGAATGATAAGCCCCAAGAGCTACCTTGAGTGCCTTTGTAAGGCATTCTGTCAGTTTCTCTTTATGGTTCTTGAGGAAAGTGGGATGATGCTTCAGTAGATCAATGAATCTTTTCTTTATCTCAGCATCATTCTTTTTGCTCACAAGGATTCTTGTCGAATCTTTATTATGGACACAAAGAAGTGTTCCATGGCTCAATCCTACAGGGCTCAGTTCATCTAGTGTGCTTACAAAACCGAATTTTGCATGGAAGAACCTAAGGCCTTGCACCGTTGCTTTTTCACAGAATTCTGTGGATTTGAGTATATCTCTTATGGAAGGTGGGATCATTGTTTCACTCCAAGCATTATTACTACTCAGTAATGAATCCACCTAAAATTATATATACCTTTTTCTAATACTATATATATTTGTATATACATATATAAATTAGAAAGACTTATATACTAGAAATCATCAACATCACATATGAAAAGAAAAATTATCCAGCTTGGTTCTGCAACGCTTGTGACTTCATTGCCTTCCAAATGGGTCAAGAGATATGACCTGAAGCCAGGTGATGAGATTGATATTGAGGAAGAGGATACAAGGCTCATAATCCGCACTAAGAATGATTTTGGTGTTGATAAGCAGGTCTTGGATGTCTCTGATCTTCATCCTGTTGCAACTTACTCTTTGCTTGCGATGTACATCAGGGGTGTTGATGAGTTAGAGGTCAAGAGCTCTGATCCCAAGATGCTCGAGCTTTTGCACAGGAGACCCATGCCTGAGCTTCTTGGCTATGAGATTGTTGATCAGGGCAAGAATTACATGCACATCAAGGATCTTACCGGCATCAAGGAGTTCGATTTCAATACTATGGCCAGGAGGATATTCCTCTTGCTCAAGCAGATGGCTGATGATATAATCGATGTCATTGAGAAAGGCGAGACTGACATTCCGAACATGTGGTCTCTTGATCACAGCGTGAACAAGTTCTCTTGGCTCTGCATGAGGATAATAAACAAGAGGGGCATTGATCCTAAGAAGAACGCGATCATCTTCAACATACTTACGAATATTGAGGAGGTTGGTGATTACCTGAATGAGTTCTCCAAGCTTGTCACGACGAAGAACATTAAGTTCTCTAAGGACTCAGTTGCTTTCATGAAAGAAGTGAGGAATCTCCTTGATGCTTATTACAATCTTTTCTTCAGGTTCAGCCAGAAGGATGCTGCTAAGTTCGACAAGATGTATCGTGATCTTGCTTCGACCCCGGGAGGAAGACTTGATAAGACCCATAAGCTGCCTGACTCCAAGTTTGATAAGCTTATCGAGAGGCTTGGTTCCATCCAGGAAGCACGGGCTTTGTTCATCTTCAAGCAGATCGCTGATCTTCTCGGAGAGACTGCAAGGATTCAATTGATAATGGATCTCTGAACAGTAGTTGTTGATGGATTTTTAGAGAAATTTGTACTATACCGCCGCATGCTCTGCCAAGCCCCCATCTTGTGATAGAAAATCAAAGAGATAGGATCTTATCTTATCCAGATTTGCAAAGCAGATCTGGTCAGGACCTCTTGAATTTTCCCGCAATGCAAACAACAGGGCAAAGAATCAAAGAAGTAGCAGAAAAAATCACATATATCAGAGTTACATGCAAAATATTGAAAAGAATGGCTGCAGCCAGGCTCGGGCGCACGAACCAGGCCGCAGCCTTGAATATCATCTTGGCATGTTCTGTCTCATCGCAACCTGATACTGCTGGTCATGCATCTGCTGTGTATCTCTCCAACCACTTCTTGAATCTGGAGGTGAGACAATATCTGGATTCTGCTCTGTAAACTCTCTCGCCATCTTCTTATATGATCTTGCATATGTGTTATTGGAATTGTTGGATTTGATAACAGTTTCCCATTGCCCTGTACCTTGTCCAAGTCTTTGCAGACCCAAGAAATCTGGGTCATCCTTTTCCTTCTTCTCCATTACGTCTTCCCATCTGAAATCTACATTCTCAAAAAGGAATCTGACTGATTTGGGCAGGAATGAATACACATCTGCATAGTCTGGATTTGGATTGCCCGTAACCTCACTATACATATCCATGAATTGCTTATAGAATCCCTCATCAATCATGCCTAGAGCTGCAATTCTCGCATCACCAGTATTCTCAAGTCTCCATGAGTAAGAATATCTGGATCCGTTATAGCTATTGCTGTGGGAGTACATTAGATGCTGGAAGTTTGTTTTGAGTACATCTTGCCAATGTTCTCTGTCATATTGTTCAGATAAGGCGCATAAGTCCTTACCTGACACATCATGCATTGTTCTCCCTTCCTTGAATGCCTGATATCTTTCCTGATCAATGAATCTCTTCCACCCATCTTCTCTTATGATATAATTCATCCACTCTTCATAATTGCTTGATCCTTTCATCTCCTCAGCTAGCTTGTCCCAATCTATACCGCTTCTTGAGAAAAAATCCCTGAGTGAAGCAGGCAGCATCCAGAGGTCTGGTACTCCGCTCATATTATAGCTGTACTTTGTCTTCAGGGTCACTAAGAGGTCCTCTGCAATATCTTGCAGTACCTCTTGTTTTATATCACGGAATAGATCCTTGACTCCATGATACACATCAAAATCTGCAAATAACATTTCAAGATCTTTATTCCTCACTCCTTGCCCGAATTGCTCATCCCATTTCTTGTTGTCTGCATCGATAGCCTCTTGGGTATGTATGGGAACCTCTCCTGGTGTGCCATACACAAATTTGTGTTGTATCTCATCATCCTGCCAATAATCGACAAGTATTCTGATATCAGGGGGCAGGTTGCCGCTGACCGATGCCCAGCTCTTTCTTCTTTCAGGTTGTGTTGCCTCCACAGCTCTTTGGAGAGCATTTCCATCATAGAATTCTGCGAGAGCGAACTCGTCGCTGTCTGAATAACCATTATCATGATACTTATGGAAGAGTTGATTGTACTTGAGGGTTTGCCTGATCTCTTTGATGCTCATTGCTGTGTAGAATCTCAACCTCTTCTCAAGGTCTATGCTCTCCTGGGCTGGTGCTCCTTCTGCTGGCACGCCTGTCCGGGCAGGTGCTGGCATTGTCGCTGGTAACGCAGCTGGAGCCTTATTCAGCAAGCTGTTTCCATAATAAGCGCATGCCGACAATAACAGCGCTGCTGACAGGCATGCTGCTGCAACGCCCATTTTGCTTTTTCCGCCGGAATATCCTCTGAGCTTCCTGCCTAATTTCTCTTTCTCATCGCTTATCTTCAGGAAACTCAGTAGTGTTGTCTGTGGATGGAGCCTTGTGTGGATATCCTGCATCATGGCTTCATCAAGCTCAGCATGGGCATATCCTATTGATTCTGTCACATCAGCCTCATGCTGTATGAGTTTCTCTAGCTCTGCTCCTGCTGCTCTCTGCTTCTGCCTTGCTATCTCCTTGACTGCTAGAGTATAATAATAATTTGAGATGTCTCTTGCATCATATCCGTTCACTATCTTCTCTAGTCCTGCATGATGCCTGTATCTTACTGCCCAGGTGAGATGCTCGAATATCTTTGCCCTGTCGAAATCCCTATCAAAATCTGATTGTGGATAATCTACCCCAGCTGCTTGTATTGCCTCAAGTTGGGCATTTTTTATTTGATCCTCTGACACTCCCTGCTCTGTCTCGACAGGATTTCCATTATGGTCGTAAAGATTGAGTTTAGACATCAGTTGCATTGTCTGCAGGGCAAGTGAGCCGGTCCCCATCAGCTCGAAATCCCTTTGTGTGTAGATCATGCCAGAGTCATCCTGACCTAGCATCACATTTGCTGGGTTATTGTCGCCATGGACGACAAGTCTCTGTGTTGGCTCATAGAATGCTCTCATTCTTGAGATTGATTCAGGATCTGCATCTGGATTTGCTCTCCCCATCATCTTCTCATAGATCAGGGAGATGACATCTCTCTGCAGTGCCTCAGGCCCCCCGGATGCAGCCCGGGTCATCTCATATGACATTACTGTATCCATTCTTACTTTGTCTCTGACCCAGTCTACTTTCTGCTGGTCTGTCATGCCTCCTGATGCTCTTAATCCATCTTCTTCGTGAAGAAATGTGTCAGAAATGATTCCTTGTGAGCTGTATCTTGGCTTCAGGCTCTTTGTTCTTGACAGGAACCTTTCTCCTGCCTCGGTTGCTGACGCCATCCCATGGATTTCGTGATAGAATCCCGCACATGCATGCGCTTGTGCATGCTCTTTTTCATCATTATACTTGTTGACAAAAGACTGAACGATCATGTAATCTCTGCCGGTTTCAGGGTCAGTATGCCCCAATGGTACAATTATGTATGAGATTATGTTTGCTCCTCGCTGATTGAGCCCTTTCCCTGTCATCCTGTCAAGAGGCACTTCAAATCTTGGCAGTCGCGCAAGCTCTCTTCCGCTCAATCCATTCAGGTAAGCCACGACCCTCTTGATTCTTGGATCATCCATCGGCATCTCATTGATTGATGCGAGTATCTCATTTGCGAAGAATTCCTGGTAATTGCCGATAGTGTCTTCAAGTGTATGTAGATCCTTTCTTTTCTTTGTCGCGCGATAGATCTCTTTGATCCTTGCGAATTTCGGTGATGCGATCATCTGGTCGATTGTCCATCTGGAATAATCTGGTCTGTTTCGTTTGAAAGAGAGAAGTCTGGCTATTGATCCAAAATCGATTCCAGATCCGATTGTAGCTGTTGCTTCCATTGCGCCCAGATATTGTCACTTAATAGTAATAATAACTGGAGAATCAAGGGCATCTTTCCTTTATATATTTTGTGATTATTTACCACTTATTAGTGATTATTTATATATAGTATTTATTAATTTCTATATAGAAGATAATATAAGTTACATAGATTCCGAATAAATCCTGGCATAATAACCATAAAAAAGAAAAAAGCCTTAAACGATATAATCGCGTAGAGATCCATTTATGGAATTTATCTGTGACTGGGGCATCCCGACAAAAGCCAATGCTCCATAAGGAAGAGACATATCTATCTTATTTCCATGCCCATTATCCACTTTAAAGGGAGCTGGACCAGGAAAGAATATTGCTGCGCCACCTTTCGGATTTTCGAATAGATGCTTATATGATGAACCGCTTCCGAATGTCAGCACATGTTCTAATCCTGTCTGACTGATTGCCTCTGCTATATTCTGGTCGAATTCATCTAAATGTCTTGTGTTGGAACCGGAATCCGTAAGTCTTAACAAGGTCCCAAGCATCGAATATGTATCATTGGCAGGATCTTTTAGGAAGCAAAGTGAAGATCCTTTCAGGATATGATCATCAGCTCCTGACATGACTGGGTTCATCCCGATCCTGAATTCGAGAAGATCGAGTTGTCTCATCCCCATATTGCCATCTGAATAGAAATGATCGTCTGATCCTAGAAGGAAGAGACATCCGCCATTTGGGGGGATCATGAATGATGAACCATTGAATGCGATTACCTCAGTATATTCTTTGTGCTCTAATTCTTCCACTCTTTCCCTTAGGGAATCATTTAGTACTGTTCCTCGTTCGGCAAGATAAGCCTTGCGTATTGCTTCCCTGCTTTCCGGAAAATAATTTCTACTGCATGTAGAATGCATAACTGATTCGCCTAATCTTGCTAGCTCGGGAGTCGGGGTTATTTGAATACGGGTTTGTTCCATTGTTTCACCTCTATTAAGGATGAAGGTATTGATAGGGGGTATACTATTTAAATTTTTCTGATATTAATTACTATAAAGTAGTAAATATTATTTAAATTCAATATAGAAATATAAATTAGACTAAGCAAGGTTAATATACCTCTTATAAACACGCACCAGGATGCTCCCAGACTTCCAGTCAGATATATCAGGCCTGTTGATGGCAGATGATGATCATTTAGAGGAGATTATACTATCAGAGAGCCACCCAAAGATTATTTGCGCCAGTTTTTATGAGAAGTTTGAGAGGGCTCTTGAGCTTGGCCTGACAGAATTATATGAGGATCAGCTCATTCTTGTTGCAGATGGTGAAAGAAAATATTTTGTCAGGGGTGATATTGAAGCCAAGAACCCTGAAGGCCTCCATGCATCTGATTGGAACAATGAATTTGGTCTGAAGGCGGGCATGATTGAGCAGCCTTATGGGCTTCAGGAGCAGGTTGCAATTTATTCCTTTGATGATGATTATTGGATCCTGGCAAGGGTCGTTGATATGTCTGAAGATTATTATTGACTGATATTATCTAAGGGCCTTATGCCCTTGTCATATATCTCAAAATAGGTCTCCTTCTCAGGGAGACTCCTGTGCTTTCTCAATATGGCCTTTCTGCCATGCTTCAGTTTCTGCAGCTCAATTAGGCATTTAGAACTATATTTCAATATATCCCCCCCGACAAGCTTAACCTGGTCCTTTCCGTCGACATCTGAATATACCTGGTTAGTCACAAGTATGGGTATGTTCTTCTTGCGTGCTATCTCAGAGAGGAAATTTAGATGGTATCCGAGTGTTCTGTTCACATTGAAGGTGTCATTGCTTTTTGCAATCTCAAGGCGGTATAGCATTGATACTGAGTCTACTATTATCATGCCTATTTTCTCGCTGACCAGTTTGGCGAGCCTTTCGAACACGTTTCTCTGCTCCTCGAAGTTTGTCGGCTTCAGGAATAGCACATTTTCTAACAGTTTCTGGTAATCTGGAGCTATCTGCTTTACCCGGTCAATAGAGACCCCCTCTGTATCTATGAACACTGCTTTTTTCCCTCTGCGCACAACATCGGCCATCGCAATTAGGCAGAGGTTTGTCTTTCCTGCACTGCTCGGCCCATAGACCACTGTGATTACATCCCTGTCAAATCCCCCGCCGAGAAGATCATCGATTATCTTTGTCCCTGAGCTTGTCTTGCCGGCTTCCATCAGTTGCATGGATGCCAGATTGTTTATATAGTTTCTTCTCCTCATGAATATATTTCATATTAAAGGATTAATATTTCTTCACAATAAAAAATCAGAAATCTTTCAGAAGTCTCCCAATTTCTTCTGCTTCTTCTTGTCAGCGCTTCGCCTGAATGTCTCCCAGCTCTTCCTGAATATCTCAGGATATTTCTTGAAGTTCTTCTCGACAAACTTCGCAGTCAATGGATCGCTTGGGTACCCGCTGCCGAAATCAGCACCGATCTTCGCTTTTATCTTCTCTATCTCCCTGTCTCTTGTCACTTTTGCAAGTATTGATCCTGCTGCGACAGAGGGATAATTCATGTCTGCTTTGTGTTCTGCAATTATCTCCACATCTTTGACCTTCTTGAGGACATATGATTTGTAACTAGAGATGTTATTGCTTGGGCAGTCAAGTATCGCCTTGTCTGGTTTTAAGAAATTGATGATCTCGGCTGATTTGTCTGCTTCCAGCCAGTTCAGGTTCATCTCTTTTGGACCGAGAACTGCCTCATCTATCTCGCTTGGTTCAATGATGAGGATCCGGTACTCTTTCACTGCAGAGATGACTTTATCAAAAAGGTCCTCTCGCTGTTTCGGAGTCAGGAGCTTCGAATCCTTCACTCCCATCTCTTTCAGTTTCTGCTCATCATTCTCATTTATGAGAACTCCGGCTATTACAAGCGGACCTATCACTGAACCACGGCCTGCTTCATCAATACCGCAGATTGTTGTCATATTAATGTTTTTTCAACCTTTTCCCTTTTATAAATTTTATGAGCTTTCATTGAGTGCTTTGGATTTGAAAATCCGATAAAATCACACCATTTAATCAACTCTTTTCGACCATTTATCTGAATTCTGACCTTGCCTTTTCCAATTTGGTATGATTTAAATCTGAAATTGTATAGATTTAACAAATATTCAAATTGTTTCAACATAGGGGAAGGGGATATCTTCATCTCTAAACGTGGATAAAGTGTTCCATTGTTATTCGTGAGTACAACACTTCCATCTGTATCAAAATATCCTCTTAACACATATTTACCAAATTCTTTATTTAGTAAGTATGGTGGGATTATCCCACGATTCCATTTTGGAGAAGATTTCAATCCTAAATTAAGCAAATGCATAATAATTTCTTTCTTGAAGATATACAAATCAGCTGTATTCTCATCTTTTCTTTTCTTGAGAATTGATTTAGTGCCCAAAACATTGTATAAAAGATAGGAAACATAAGAGATATACTCTCTATCATCACTATGAAATGAAATCTTAAGTCGGTAATAAGTAGAATATTTATTTGAGAGATAGATATTTATTGAGCCATCTCCTAAGATTATCCCGACCAATTCAGCTAATTCTTTGGTTATTTTCATCCTATCACCCCCAAAGTTTTTATTATCCAAAACTTTGGAGTTCTGAAAAGAGGACATTAAGCGAAACTGCGTAAAAGATTTTGTGTTGAAGACCAAAAATCTTAATTTGGCAGTTTTGCATGTCCTCTTTTCTAATAAGAATCAGTTTTTTAGTATTTTATGCCAATATGGCTAGTGTCCTGTGTAAACTTTCAGAAATAAGGAAAATCTTCCAAGAAAAATGAAAAAATAGCGGGGGGTGGATTTGAATTCGGCAGCATCTGATTTCTCAGAATGCTTCCACCGACCTTTGGGTCTCCAAGGCAACTAGTGCCATATGAGCCTTCCGCGGCCAATTAGGGGCCTCAACGGGCACTCCTGGTTGGACATTTAAGGGTATAGAGCCCTTAAATTCTGCCCTACCCCGCTATTGTGAGCTTGAAACTCCACCCTCTTTATAAATATTATCTCTCAATATTAAGAAACTTTTAAAAACACCATCTTTCACTGCCTTTTAAATGCCGAGGTCGCATAATCTGGTAGTGCGCTGGCCTGCTAAGTCAGTTTCCTTCGGGATATGTGGGTTCAAATCCCACCCTCGGCTTTTTTTTACCATGAAGATGAAAAAAAGAGGTTTGTATTTTTTGGTGTTCCTTTTCTTAGTCTCTGCAATATCTGCTTCTGATGTCTGGCATCTTGACAGCCAAAAAGTCAGTGTCGGTTTCAGCATGTCTGAAGAGCTTGAAGTGGTCCCTCTTTCAGATTCATACAGGCTGGATTACATCAATGCAAAGCTCACCATGGTGCCGGAAGACAGCTTTCAGCAGAGTGTGAGCAATCTTGACACGAGGCCGAAGGCTGAGATCAGTGATGGTGCTCTTTTTTCCTGGCATGATGTGCAGACAGACAGGGTCAGGTATGAACTGACAGCTGATATCGAGCTTTCTGAAGCCAGGCTTGAAGTCACTGATAAGGTAGATTTTCCTATCGGCAGTTTGCCGGATGATGTCAGGCCATTCCTTCAGCCTTCTGAGACGATTGATCTGAATTATGAGATGGCTCTGCTTGCTTCAAGGATCATCGAAGGCGAGGATGACCTGTTTTTTGCAGTGGCCAAGATAGGCGGGTGGGTTGAGGCAAATGTTGGATATGACCTGAGCACCTTGGCTGCTGATGCATCCATGAAGTCGAGCTGGGTGCTTGAGAACCGTTATGGTGTCTGCGATGAGATAACATCTTTGTTCATCTCCCTGCTTAGGTCTGTGGGGATCCCGGCCCGGTTCGTCTCAGGCATCGCCTACACTAACTCACCCCAGTTTGATGCTGAATGGGGCCCGCATGGCTGGGCAGAGGTCTATTTCCCCGGAGTCGGATGGATACCTTATGACATAACATATGACCAGTTCGGGTTTGTTGACCCGGCCCATATCATCCTGAAGCAATCACTGGATTCTGGTGAGCCTTCGTCCAAATATGAGTGGAGAGGCCATAATGTGGACATCATTCCTAAGGCAGTGGATTTCGATGTGAGGCTGAGGTCTCATGATGGCGACCAGCCTGACAGGATCAGCATCAATGTTTACCCGCATGAGGACGCTGTCGGTTTCGGCTCGTACCAGCTGATAGTTGCTGAAGTTGAGAATCTTGCTGATTATTACATAACAGAGACCCTGTATGTTTCTGGCGCTGAAATCCTCACTGCCCTCGATACGAAGATGAGAGTCAGCCTTGGGCCGGATGAGAGAAAGAGGATCTTCTTCATCCTGAAGACAGATGAGGATCTCAATAAGGGATATGAGTACACTGTTCCTGTGACTGTATACACCCAGTATGGTCTGGAATCCAGGTCATCTTTCGCCTTGAGGTATGACCGTCCTGTCTTTTCCTTGGAGGATATTGAGGATATAAGATCATCTCTGCAGGATACTGAGAGCAAGAATTACCGGAAAGAGGTCTCTTTGTATTGCACTGCAGAAAAGAGACTGCTCGTTAATGTATCATCTGATATAGGTTGCATGATCAAGAACACGGGCAATCAGATCCTTGAGGATGTGGATGCCTGCTATCAGGACCAGTGTGAGGTCTTTGATCTGAGCATCAGTCAGGAGAGGCCGTTGGTCTTCAGCGTCCGGTTTGACAGGCCTGGTGAGAACGCGATGCTGGTCAGCATCAGGGATGATTATTTTTCAAAGGCTTTCACGCAGAAGGTGAAGGTCTTTGACAGGGTGGGCTTTGATGTGGGGATAACAGCGCCTGACTCTGTTGCATATGGTGGCCTGTTTGATGTGGATGTTGTCATAAGGAAGACCTCGGTTTCAGTGCCGAAGTACCTTTCTGTTACACTTGAAGCAGGCAGGTACGGCAAGACAGTTGATATCGAAGAGCTCCAGGATCCGGTGAGGTATGTATATAGGATTGGCTCAAAGCATCTCGCAGAGGGGGAGAACGAGATAAGGCTGAGGATCGCCTATCAGGATGGTGATGAGTGGGCTGAGTTCATTGAAAAGGATTATATATCACTCGATGATCTTACATTTTTTCAGAGATTTATGATAAGGATAAGGAATATTTTTGACTAATATGGCAGGCCGTGAACAGAAGATAAAGGATCTTGAAGATGAGCTCTCCAAGATGAAGTACAATAAGAGGACTCAGCATCATTATGGCCTTGTCAGGGCCAAGATTGCCAAGCTCAAGGAGGAGCAGGATACCAAGAAGCGTGGCAAGGGAAAGACTTTTGGCTATGATGTTAAGCGCACCGGCGACGGCACTGTTGTCCTGGTAGGATTCCCCAGTGTCGGAAAATCAACTCTGCTGAATGCCTTGACAAATCAGGAGTCAAAGATTGGGGCTTATGAATTCACGACTCTGGATGTTGTGCCTGGTCTCCTGGAATATCGGGGTGCCAAGATCCAGATTCTTGATCTCCCGGGGATAATAAGGGGTGCTGCTGCAGGCAAAGGCAGGGGCAAGGAGATACTTGCCGTTGTCCGGGCAAGCAATCTGATAATTTTCCTCCTTGATGTCCATCAGACGAATCATTACAGGGTGCTGTATGATGAGATCTTCAATTTTGGGATAAGGGTGAACCAGAAGCCACCTCAGGTGAAGATAACCAAGACGAGCAGGGGCGGTCTTAGGATAGGCTCCACTGTGAAGCTGACCAAGATAACGAATGAGAACATCCAGGGCATCCTCAAGGAATTCAAGATAATGAATGCTGATGTGCTTATCAGGGAGGATGTTGACATTGATCGTTTCATTGATGCTGTCGAGGCTAACAAGGCTTATATCTATTCACTGATTGTCGTCAACAAGATTGATGAGGCCACAAGGCAGCAGGTTGATGGATTGAGGAGGTCTTATCCTGACGCTGTGTTCGTTTCAGGCAAGGAGAAGATAAACATCGACGAGCTGAAGGATAGGATTTTCGAGAGGATGGAGCTCATAAGGGTCTATATGAAGGAGCCCGGCAAGGAAGCTGACACTAAGGTCCCGCTCATAATGTGGAGAGGGTGCACTATAGAGGATGTCTGCAACAAGCTCCATAGGGAGTTTGTCAGTAAGTTCAAGTTTGCGAGGGTTTGGGGCAGGTCAGTGAAGTTTGACGCCCAGAAGATAATGAAGAAGTCTCATCAGTTGGAAGATGAAGACATCCTGGAGCTTCATCTTAATTGAATATTTTTCCTAGAAATCCATCAGGCCTTTCTGTCCTTTCAGCACAAGGTCTTTTGCTTCGTGGTATGTGATGCTTGACTTCAGCATGAGTTGCCTGATCTTTGTGTCAATGTTTTTTTCTTCGTTCTGTTGGACAACCCACTGGTTAGCTTTCATCGCATCAGCCTCTTTTAGATGTAGTAAGTAACCCGCCGGAAACCTCCTACACACAACTTAACAGCTTAGCGAAGTTTGTTATATAAATTTTATCATTCCTGATTTTTTGTTTCGCAGGAAATTTTTTGTGGGATCCAATGAAAAGCTTTATTAACTTAGCAAGGATATGCGATTCAGGAGTGATTATTATCATATTGAAAATAAAGTGAGAATGGTCTGGCATGTCAAAAAAAGAGATCTTTGAGAAGGTTGTTCCTGATACTTCAGTGATAATAGAAGGGATTCTGTCGAGGAAGATTGAAAATGGTGAGATTGAGGTTAAGGAGATTCTTGTTCATGAGGCTGTGCTGGCTGAGCTTGAGAATCAGGCAAACCAGTCTAAGGAGACAGGCTTCCTTGGCATAAATGAGCTGAAGAGGATCAGGGAGCTTCAGCCTAGGTTCAATTACAGGATCACATTTTCTGGTCAGAAGCCGAGATCATCTGAGATCAGGTATGCGAAGCTTGGTGAGATTGATTCCTTGATAAGGGATCTTGCTTACGATGAGGATGCTGTTCTTTTCACTGCAGATAAGGTTCAGGCCAAGGTTGCAGAGGCTAAAGGCATGAAAGTCAGGTTTCTCCAGATTTTCACAAAGAGGACTAGGATCAAGCTCGAATCATATTTCGATGAGACGACGATGTCTGTCCATCTGAGGGAGAACACTTTTCCTTATGCGAAGAAAGGCAGGCCTGGATCCTGGGATTTTGTCCCTCTGTCAGGATCATCCTTGAAGAGGGAGCAGATTCAGGAGATTGCTTCTGAGATCATCGAAGAGGCCAGCATAAGGGATGATGGATTTATTGAGATAGAGCGCCGCGGCTCGACTATTGTCCAGCTCGGTGTTTATCGTATTGTGATCACAAGGCCTGCTTTCTCTGATGGCTGGGAGATCACTGCTGTGCGGCCTGTGAAGAAGCTCAGCCTTGATGAATATCGCCTTTCAGAGAAGCTTATGCAGAGGATAGGACAGCAGGCTGAAGGGATCTTGATTGCTGGCTCTCCTGGAGCTGGGAAGACAACTTTTGTGCAGGCATTGGCGGAATTTTATGCATCGCAGAACAAGACTGTGAAGACTGTTGAGGCCCCGAGGGATCTCCAGCTTCCTGAGACAATCACGCAGTATGCTATCTCGCATGGCTCGCCTGAAGAAATCCATGATATACTTTTGTTGGTCAGGCCGGATTATACTGTTTTTGATGAGATGCGCAACACTTCTGACTTCAAGCTCTTTGCTGACATGAGGCTCAGCGGCGTCGGCATGATCGGTGTCCTTCATGCCACAAATCCTATTGATGCTATCCAGCGTTTTGTCGGCAGGATTGAATTGGGTGTTATTCCCCAGGTCATTGATACTGTCATTTTCATAAAGGATGGGGAGCCGAAGAAGGTCTTCAATCTGGCCATGGTTGTCAAGGTGCCGAGCGGCATGACTGAGCAGGATCTGGCCAGGCCTGTTGTGGTCGTCAATGATTTTGAATCCAACAGGCTTGAATATGAGCTTTATTCTTATGGCGAGGAGACTGTTGTCATACCTGTTAAGGGCGGCGGCCAGAAATCCACTGTGAAGAGGATGGCTGAGAAGAGCATAACACAGTATTTCAAGAATATCTCCGGGGCATGCGAGGTTGATGTGACGAGCGAGAACAGCTGCACTGTCAGGGTCCCTGAGAAGGATATCCCGAAGATTATCGGAAGGCAGGGCAAGAACATTGAGCAGATTGAGAAGGATCTGGGCCTTTCTATCAATGTTGAAGCCCTTTCGGGCAGGGCACAGCAAGGCTCAAGTGAGGGTGTTGCATTTGATCCTCAGGTCTCAAAGAATTCTGTGCTTTTCTATGTTGATGAAAGGTTCATTGGGAAGAATGTGGAGATCTATCTGGATGATGATTATCTTCTCACTGCAAATGTCGGCAAAAAAGCCCGCATAAAGATCCATGCCAAGAACAAGATCGGCAAGATGCTCGAAGAGGCTATCCATAAGAATGGCAATATCAGGTTGATATTGGTTTGATATGAGTTGTATATATGAAAATAATTTGATTCTCGCCAGAATCTTACATAAACCTTTTTAAATTCTCCACAAATAAGCATCTCTCATGATTGACATCAAGATTCTGAGGGAGAATCCGGAGCTGATCAGGAAGAATTTTGAGAAGCGAAGGATAATGGAAAGATTCAAGGAAGTCGAAGTTCTGAGGGAAAAGGATGAGACCTGGAGGCAGGCGAAGTTCGATCTCCAG
This sequence comes from Candidatus Woesearchaeota archaeon, assembly GCA_016928155.1. Lineage (NCBI taxonomy): Archaea > Nanobdellati > Candidatus Woesearchaeota > Candidatus Woesearchaeota archaeon. The sequence goes on from JAFGLG010000006.1 coordinate 43,803, forward strand.
AAGCTCAAGCATTCTAAGAATACCATCTCTCAGGAGATCAATCAGCTGAAGAAAGCTAAGAAGCCTATAGACTCAAAGCTCAAGGAGCTGAAGGAGCTTCCGAAGAAGATTGAGAGAGAGGAACAGAAAGTTGATAAGCTCAAGGAGGAAATCGGTCTTGGCTTGATGAACATCCCGAATTTCCTGCACGATTCTGTTCCGGCAGGTGAAGGCGAGGAAGGCAACAAGCAGGAGAAGCTTTTCGGTAAGAAGCCTAAATTTGATTTCAAGCCAAAGTCTCATGTTGACATCATTGATCAGCTTGATCTGGCAGATACAGGGCGCGCTGCCAAGATCTCTGGCTCCAGGTTCTGGTTCCTGAAAGGCGATCTTGCGATGCTTGATCTTGCATTGCAGAAATATGCCATTGATTTCATGACAAAGAGAGGCTATGTCTTTGTCTATCCTCCTTTTATGATGAACAGGAAAGCCTATGAAGGGGTCATCTCATTCGATGATTTCGGTGAGATGATGTACAAGGTTGACGGCGAGGATCTGTATCTGATTGCGACCTCAGAACATCCTCTCACAGCGCAGTTCATGGATGAGGTGCTCGATGAATCGGCCATTCCTCTGAAGTTTGTCGGTCTCTCGACAAATTTCAGGAGAGAGGCTGGCTCGCATGGCAAGGACACAAAGGGTATTTTCAGGGGTCATCAGTTCAATAAGGTGGAGCAGATCATCATCTGCAAGCCGGAGCAGTCCTGGAAATTCCACGAGGAGCTGATCAGGAATGCAGAGGAGTTCTTCCAGAGCCTTGGCCTGCATTTCCGGAAAGTCAATATCTGTACAGGTGACATAGGATCCATTGCTGCCAAGAAATATGATCTTGAGGTGTGGATGCCTGTCCAGGATGCATATCGTGAAGTGGTCTCTTGCTCAAACTGCACTGATTATCAGGCAAGGAGGCTTAACATCAGGTACCGCACAAAGGATGGCAGCCGGCTCGTCCACACGCTTAATGCTACATGTGTCGCCACATCAAGGGCTCTCGTCGCCATACTGGAGAATTTCCAGAACAAGGACGGCTCCATCGCTGTTCCTGAAGTTCTTGTCCCTTATGTCGGCAAGAGAATCATAAAAAAGCCGAAGTGAATGCAGAAAGAGGTAATATTATGGATAAATACCAGGTTTCAGGCCCTATCTTGATAATCATCGGATTGGTTATCTGTGTCGCTTCTGCTTTTCTCGGCCTTAAGTTCATACTTTTTTTCATCATAGGTTTCTTCATCTTTCTGAACGGTGTCAGGAAGATCATCATGCGCCAGAAGAAGGTCCACAGGAAGCAGGTCATGCATCAGTATCATCAAGTTCAGATAAAGTACTGCATCAGGTGCGGCTTCCAGATGAGGAAATCAGATTTTTATTGCCCGAACTGCGGGATCAAGAACTAAAATGGAGCCGAATAAGAAGAAGGGATCTGTCAACATATCGGTCAGGCCCGCAAGGAAAGGATTTTTCTTGTCTTTCCTTATGATAGTTCTCTATCTTGTTGTTGTCATCTTCATCGAGCTGAGGCTCAGGGCAAGCGGCATTGACCAGAAGACCCTGACCTTCCTGACCCTTATCCTGCTGTTCCTCTCATTTGCCACTTTTGTCTATATCCATATCAGGATTTATTCAAAGAAGCTTAATATCTCAGAATCAAGCCTTGTAATGGATGAGGGCATCCTGAACAAGCATCATTTGACGATAAGATATCCTAATATAACTGAGATCGGGGTCACGCAGAATTTTTTTGCGAGGATGCTGAATTATGGGAACCTTTATATCAGGACCAGCGGCGCCAGCCAGAAGGAGTTCAGGATTGACAAGATAAGTCACCCCATCCATGTGAAGAATATAATCGAGAAGTTTTCAGGCATGAATAGGTAAGTTGTTGTGCCATTTGCGCCAATTCGTGAGGCTTTATCAGGAAATAACCCTGCTCGTCGCGGGGGCTTGTCCCTTACAGGGACGCAGAGCCTGCAATTACAGTATCTGAAGCCGAACCTGACGCAGTGAGATTTCGAAGAAACGTGGCACAAAACAGAGGAGTAAACTTATTATATAATTGATTTTATGTTGGTGGGATAAGATGTCGATGTTCAAGGATATGTTAGGCTCTGACGAATCTCTTTTCAGGGATAGTGTTGCGCTTGATTATGATTATATCCCGAAGATTGTGCCTTTCAGGAAAGGGGAGCAGGAGCATATAGCCGCGTGTATAAAGCCGCTTTTTAGCAATCGTTCTGGCCGTAATGTCGTGGTCTTTGGGCCTCCTGGTGTCGGCAAGACAGTCGCTGTGAAGCATCTTCTGAAGGAGCTTGAGGAGGAGACTGAAGATATAATCCCGATGTACATAAATTGCTGGCAGAAGAACACCTCTTTCAAGATCGTGATGGAGATGTGCCATCTGCTTGATTACCGCTTCACCCATAACAAGAAGACTGAAGAGCTCTTCAGGATCGTGAAGGATGCTCTCAACAAGAAGTCTGTGGTTTTTGTGTTCGATGAGATTGACAAGACAGAGGATCAGGACTTCCTGTATTATCTTCTGGAAGAGATTTACAGGAAGACCATCGTTCTTATAACAAATTATAAGGAGTGGCATGTCGATCTTGATGAGCGCATAAAATCCAGGCTCACTGCTGAGATGAAGGAGTTCAGGCCGTACAACGAGCATGAGACAACTGAAATCATGAGGCACAGGCTCCAGTATGCTTTCGCTCCCGGGGTCTGGGATGATGATGCATTTCTCATTGCTGCAAAGAAGGCTTATGAGATGAATGATATCAGGACAGGGCTTTACATACTGAAGGAGGCAGGCAATGCTGCTGAGGATGTTGCCTCGAAAAAGATTGTTAGGGCTCATGTCGAGAAAGCCATCAGGAAGCTTGATGAGTTCTCCATAAAGAAGAAATCAGAGCTTAAAGATGAGTCCCAGTTCATGCTTGATATCATCAAGGAAAATTCTGGCCAGAAGATAGGCGACCTCTATCGTCTCTACCTGGACAAGGGCGGCGAGGAATCCTACAAGTCATTCCAGAGGAAGATAAAAAAGCTTGAAGAAGGGAAATTCATTGTTATCCAGAAGATGACAGGGGGGACAACAGGCACGACATCGATAATCACTTATCAGACAACAAAAAAATTGACTGATTTCTGATATTTTGTTGATTTTCATTGTTTCTTACTTGGGATTATCCGCCTTGCATGTCTGCATTGCGGGAAAATTCAGGAGTCAGAAAAGATAATATCCGGATTTGCATAGCAAATCTTGCCAGGACCTCTTGAATTTTTTGTCAGAATATGCTGGATTGGCAGAGGATAGGAAGAAGTGCAGATTCATTATTATTCTCATCTTTTGAAGGATTCAGATCAGGATTAGCTTCAATGACGTATCCCGAAATCCTTGAACTCTCCTTTTGTCTCGACAATGGAATGCTCTTCATCGACGACCTGGCTGAATATTGGCCCTTTCTTGCAGGCCCGGACTAATTCCTGGAGCTTGTCATCATAGCCTTCTGCCACAATTTCTACAGCACCGGTCACATTCTGCACATAGCCTTTGAGACCGAGTGATATGGCCTGTTTCTGCACAAAGTGTCTGAATCCTACTCCCTGCACTTCTCCATATATGACCATGTTCAATCTTTTCATATACCCACAATTATTTTCATAGGTATATAAGCTTTTCCTGCATCCACTGGTCACAAGACAGGCCTGCGTGAGGTATATAAAAGATTTTCATCAGAGAATAAGGAATGGCTGACGCAACTTTGCCCTGCTCCCCGGGACAATGGGGAGGGGCAGTTTTGCCCCATGCCGGGAGGTGATTCAATTGACAAATCCGAATGACATATCTTTGCCCACGATACAGGACTTGTTTTTTCAGCAGATGAAGAGCTTGAGTGTCTCAAAACATAGGCTTGAGGTATATGAGATTTGATTATGCATGGGAATTTGATTATGCATGGAATGATGATATTTAGCGGGATAAAAGGAGGTGCTACAATGGAAGAGTTTGTTTCAGATATGGAAGAGGACAATGATATTTATACAGTGGATGGATTTCTTGATTTCATAGAAGAGGATCATTTCACCCCGGAAGAGGAAGGTTTCATGCTGGGCTATATCTGCTCATGACCCCCACGCCCGCCGCCCCTGGTTTGGGGGCTTTTTTCTTTTTATTTGGCTTACCAAAACTTTATAAAAATGCCTTCTTTCTGGGACATCATGATACTTACTAAAGAGGAAGTTAAATTACAGGAGCACTTGCTGATTAAGAAGGTCTGTGAAGGCGCCCTGTTTATTTATCCGACAGATACCATTTACGGCATAGGCTGCAATGCGTGTGATGATAAGGCTGTCAGGAAATTGAGGGACATCAAGAAGCGGCCGGACATGCTCTTCTCAGTCATAGCACCTTCAAAGGATTGGATAAGGAATAATTGTGTCATGACGGGGGAGGCCATGGCTTGGTTGGATAAGCTGCCTGGACCTTACACCCTTGTCCTCAAGCTGAAGGATAGTTCCTGCATCGCCCCATCTGTTAATCAGGGAAGCGGCACTCTGGGTGTGAGGATACCGGATCATTGGATAAAGGGTTTTGTGGAGAATCTGGATTTTCCTGTTGTCACGACAAGCGCCAATGTCTCTGGCAAGGTTTATATGACAAAGATTGATGACCTTGATGAGGATATAAGGAAATTCTGCAGCTTCATAATATATGAAGGCCAGAAGAAAGGTTCTCCTTCTGATATAATTGATCTGAGCAAGGGTTCTGTAGAGGTGAAGAGAAGATGAGGATCCTTGCTGCTGGGGATATCCATGGGGATAAGGGTATTGTGAAGAGGCTTGCTGACAAGGCTGAGAAGGAGAATGTCGATCTTGTTGTGCTCTGCGGTGATCTGACCCTGGAGGAGCAGTCCACTGAAGGCATCATCGGCCCTTTCCTCAAGAAGAATAAGAAGGTTGTTCTCATTCCTGGCAACCATGAGACTGTCGCCACTGCTGATTTCCTTGCTGAGCTTTATGGGGTCACTAATCTCCATGGATATTCTATCGAGCACGGCGATGTCGGCCTGTTCGGCTGCGGGGGGGCCAATATCGGCGTCTTCCAGCTTCCTGAAGATGAGATATATAAGCTCCTCAAGAAAGGATATGATAGGATCAAGGACATGAAGAAGAAGATAATGGTGACGCATATCCATCCGAAGTCAAGTGTCATGGAGCGTTTCTCCAAGATGGTTCCTGCGAGCGAAGGTGTCAGGAAAGCGATTGACAAGTTCCACCCGGATATCCTTCTGTGCTCCCATGTCCATGAGGCAGAAGGTCTGGAAGAGAAGATTGGTAAGACCAAGGTCATCAATGTCGGCACAAAAGGAAGGATCATAGAGATATAGGCCGTGCGTGGCTTCGCTTATTCTGCTATATATCCGCTATCACGAAGCATTTCCATCCTGAATCTGTTTTCTCGACTTTGAACATATGGAGCGTTATCGCTTTCACATCGACTTTCGGGTTGTGTTTCTGGAAATCTATCTTTTCACCGGTTAGTTTTCCTTTCAGGGTATAGCCGTCTTTTATTTTTATGTCGAATTTCGAGAATACCAGCTGCTCTGCATCCTTGTAGTATACGAGCTCGCTGAGGAAATCGAAGAGCAGCTTTTCTATGTCTTCATTTTCAAGCTTTATCTCTCTGGTCTCGGACCCTTGGATCCTGCTTACATCCACTTGCACTTCTTCGACTGCCTGTGCTGCGCTTGAGAACATCTGCTCCAGTGTCTTTCCGTATGCCTCAAAAGCCACATCCGCTCTTGTTATCCCTTCGATATATTTGTACGCCATTTTTGTTCCATGATTGTCTGGATTATCCTTTGATGTTGCCTAATGGCTTGAATGATGCTATCTTCTTAGAAATCCCTGCATTGTGGACTGAATTTATTACTTCTGACACATCCTTGTATGCCAGTCCTGCCTCCTCTGCCAGTCCTGGCAGCGACACAGCCTTGACATATATCCCGTGTGCTTCCATATCTCTCTTGAGCTCGTCGCCTCTCACTTTGCTCTTCGCTTCTGCCCTGCTCATCACCCTGCCTGAGCCATGGCATGTGCTGCCGAATGTCATCTCGGATTCGTCTGTCCCGACAAGCAGATAGCTCATTGTTTCCATGCTCCCTCCGATTATGACTGGCTGTCCTGTCTCTTGGTGCAATGGCGATAGCTCCTTGCGCCCTGGTCCGAAGCTCCTTGTGGCCCCTTTCCTGTGGACGAGCAATTTTTTTCCTGAATGCTCCTCGACTTTTGCGATATTGTGCGCGACATCATACACCAGTTCCATGCCGAGCTCCTCAGCACTGCTTCCGAATATCTTTGAGAATCCTTCCCTGATCCCGTGCATCAGCACTTGCCTGTTCGCAAATGCCATGTTGGCTGAAGCGCACATCGCCTTGAAATAGTCTTGCCCTTCCTTGGAATTGAATGGCGCGCTTGCCAGCTCCTTGTCGATTACTTTTATGCCGTACTTGGGCATTATGTCGAGGCATTTTCTCAGGTAGTCTGTTCCGACCTGATGACCGAGACCTCGTGAGCCGCAGTGCACCATTATGACTATCTGGTCCTCGAAGATGCCGAATTTCTTGGCGATCTTGTCTTCGAATATTGCACCTTTTGGGACATGCTGTATCTCGAGGTAATGGTTCCCTGATCCGAGTGTGCCGACTTGGTCTATGCCTCTGGATTTCGCTTTTTCGCTGACCTTCGAGTCATCTGCTGACTCTATGCAACCACGGTCTTCCATCATCTCCAGGTCCTTTTCCCATCCCTGGCCCTGCTGGATAACCCATTTTGCGCCTTCATTGAGCAGGTTGTTCAGGTCATTCTTGCTCAGTCTTGATGCTCCCTTTGCTCCGACTCCTGGCCTTGCGCTTCCATAGAGCCTGTCTATTATCTCCTTGATTTTTGGTTTGACATCATTGAATGTGAGGTTTGTCCTTATCAGCCTGACTCCGCAGTTGATATCGAATCCCACTCCGCCGGGGCTTATGATGCCTTCTTCCAGGTCAAATGCCGCGACACCGCCTATCGGGAATCCGTATCCTGAATGGCCGTCGCTCATGCAGTATGCGTAGTCCTGGATTCCGGGAAGCGTTGCTACATTTGTCAGCTGGCCGAATACATGCGCATCCATCTCATTGACGAGTTTTTGGCTTGCCACGATCCTTGCAGGGACTCTCATCCCTGGTTTGTATCCTTTTCCTATTTCCCATACAAAATCATTTATCTTGCTTAATTCCGGTCTTTTTGGCTCTTCTCTCATTTTAGTCGTAATGAAATTTCATCTCATATGTCCCTTTGTCCTGCGTCAGCTCGAATCCATAATAGGTGACTATGCCGAGCTCTTTCACCATCTCTGTCTGGTCGAGCGCTTGCGTCGTGAATTTTGCCAGTATCCTTGATTCTGATAGCTTGTCTATGCTGATGTCAAGTATCTTTTTCTTTTTTGATAGGTCTATTGTCTTCTGCAGTATGGATATCGCCAGGTCCTCGAAGTCTTCTGCCTCTGCTTCTATCTCATCTTCTGTTGTCTTTTTGCCTGGATCAGGGGCATGGCTTGCATATATGACTCTTATTATCTCTTTGATTGCATTTGTGAGTAAGTTCTCTCTTGTCTTTGCCCTCACTGTTATCCTTTTTTCGAGTTGTTCGTTCAGGAATGTCATTTTATCACCTTGAGCTTTGGTTTTATTTAAATATATGCTGATTTTTTATCGGCATTTTGCGGCATTTTTTGTGTTTCAATATTTTTTTAGCAGTGTCGGGATTGCTGCTCCGATTGATGCCGGGAATGATATTGTGATTACTGCCTTGAATACTGTGGCATGTTCCTGGAAGGAATGGTTTACCCCGAATATGTAGATCATCATGAATGAGACTATCAGTGATATCGCATATAATGTGAAGAATCTTTTTGCCCAGAACTGCCCGAATCTCCTCTCTTGTTTGTTCGGCACCCGCTGGTAGCTTATGAAGTATATCTCCAGTGTTAGAACGATCAATGTCAGTGATATTATCCATATCACATTAAGTGCTGTCATCAGATTGACTGTCCTCACAAGAGCTCCCTTGAAGGCGAATCCTGATGCTATGACCAAGGAACCGAAGACTGCATAGATAATGTCTTTGCTTGAGAACAGGTCTGGTTTCTTTTCGATAAGCTTCTCCTCAAGGAGCTTTATGTCCTTGAGTATCTCATCCATCTCTCTTTTCTCCTTGAACTCCTCGATGATTTTCTTCTCTTCACCTGAGAGTTTCTTTGCTGTTTTCTTTGCCTTTGCCATTTTATTGGGGGGTGAGGGTGTATTGTCTTTTTCAATAGGCAATTATCTTTAGCTCTTCGTTTTGCTCTGTCCCTTTCTCTTCTGTCTTCTCTGCAGGTGGTGCGTCGCCGAACATGTTGAAGGCTCCGGATGGGGCATCCTGGACTTCTGATAGCACAGCTTCGGATGGCACAGGTACAGGCCTATCCCCGATTATTTCCTGTAAGAACCTTATCAGTTTCCTTATCTGTTCCGGTGATTCATTGGTGTCTATAGTAATCTTCATAGTGCGCTCTCTCCCAGTATATTATCCTTATGGTCTTGGGTTCATATGATGTATAATTGCCTGCTATTAAATAGCTTTCTACTGCGACGCTTTCTTCAGGCAGTGAGCTGAGGTCTATGTCCTTGTCTCCTATGATTATCTCATAGTCGTAGAGCTTGTCGAACTTGTTGTAGTATCTGATGAGCGTCGCGTTTATGCAGGTCTTGTTCTCTGCAAGGACGCAGTTCCTGAATCCAGGATCTTTGGGCATGTCTTCGAAGATGTGCATGTCTGTCTTTGATGGTTCTGTCTCATGGAAGAAGGGTATGATGTAGAGCAGGAATACCAGGGCAAGAAGGATTGCTGCGACTGCTTCGATTATCTTGAAGAATCCTTTTCTGCTGCTCATCAAGGTCATCACCATGTCATTATCAGGATGTAATAATCCTTTTTCTCTCCGTCTATTTCATCTGGGAGTGTTTTTGCCAGGACCCTCTTTGAGTTGACCTGCGCCATCTGGTACGGCTCCTGTCCTGTGCTGAACACTGTGGCCCCTGTACTGGATAATACCTGTATGTCGAATTCCTTGTTCCTCTGGTATGCCCATCTTGATTTCATTTCTTCATAGCTCTCATTCATGCTGCCTAGCTTGTTGGGGTCAAGGAGTGTGTATCTCTCTTCATGGCCTATCCATGCATGATGGTGTTCGAAGCCTGATGGGACATGTTCATCGTCTTCAAATACAGCTATCTTGTATTCTGTGTCATTGAGGTTGAAGTCTATGTAGATGTCTGTCTCTTCCCCTCCGCAGACAGTGTAATCAACTTCTTTTGTGAATTTTATGGAGAGCGCTCCTCCACCGTGGAGATTTAGGTAATCATCTGTCTTCATGATGCACTCTGTCTCGTTGAAGCTCCCGAATTCTGAATTGTCGAAATAATAGTTGGGATAACTCTTGGCTTTGATCTTTATCCTCATCATTTTGCTTTCATGAGGGCTTTTTGCTTTTATTATTCCATATATCCCATCATTCTCTGCTGTCATGATATTGGAATGGTCGAATATGCTGGTTGTCATCTTATATTTTGAATGTATGCTGCTCGAGGCGAACCCTGTACTCTCAGGGATGATGTCTGCATTGTTTATCTGTATCCTGAAATCAGTTATTACCGGATTCCCGTTGTAGGAATAGAGTCTGAGGTTTGAATTTAGATAGTTTATTATTGATTTCCCGGTTCTTGTCTCATTCTCTTCTGCGTGGAATTGCAGCAGTCTTTCTTGGCCTTGCACTGTGATCGGCCTGTCTGATAATGTGAGTTTTCTTGTCTTGTATCCCTGCGGCAGGTTGTCTATGAATATCAGTTTCCCTTCATCAGTCACGAATTGGATGTTCTCGAGAAGCGCTTCTCCTGTCTGGAACGGATAGTCGATGAGTATTGCGGCGTGCTGCTGCACTTCTTCGCTGCTTATGAGGATTGGATATTCCCTCACTTGTGTGAATGTCTCTGCTTTTAGGTTTTCCAGCACAAGCCCTGTGTAGTCTGTCACTTCCCGTGTTGTGAACAGTGAAGGTCTTGCGTAGATGAAGAACAGCGTCAGGAATAGCAGGAATATGCTCAGGCTGATCACCCAGTCTATCTGTGTCACTCCTCTTTTTTTCATTTTGGGTTTTGGTACTGATGGGCCCACTGGGAATCGAACCCAGGATCTTCGCCTTGTGAAGGCGACGTCATAGCCACTAGACCATGGGCCCAGTTTATTCTTTGATTATTCTTCAATATTTGACTAATTCCACTATAAAAGCATCTTCTGTGGGATATTCCTTTATAAGTGCTGGTATCAGACCCAGTTTTTTAATTTTACCTAATTCTTCCTTGTTTTCCCCTAGTTCTTTTATAAATAAAGGGCTTGTCAGTATCCTTGCCCTCTTTTGGTCAAGCTCTATCATCCCGTTAGGGATCTCATATCTCTTTTTGATATGCACCATTGCTTTTCTTAGCTTTGGCAGGTCTATCGCGTGGAACCTTGATTTTATGCTGCCGGGATAGAAAGCGCCCCTGTAGAGTATCCCGTCTTCAAGCATCACATCGAATCTCCTTTTCGCATTCTTTGCTCTTCTTTTTATTCTCTCTGTCATCTGCACCTTGTCTTTCAGCTTTGCTGTGCAGTAATGCACATCCAGCTTTGTGTTCTCGGCGCAGTATTTCAGTACCTTCTTGGCGCTCTCTTCTGATCCCTTCACCGCATATGAGACTTTGTTCTTCGTCAGGAGCCCTCTTTTGAGGAATTCCCCGATGTTGTCTTCGGATATCTCGAATTCATTGAGGTTGAGGAATTTCACTTTGTTTCTGATGTACTTGACCATCTCGATGATCTTCTCCTCTTGCCCGGGTATCACAGGTATCTCGATCCCGGTATCCCAGTCATATTTGTTCACTAGGTCAAGCCTGTTCCAGAATACCTTATCATATAGGTCAAGGTGCAGCCTTATCTCATCAAGCCTTGCTTTATGGAGCTTATCCAGTCTCTCCGTTGTCACAGACACTGGTGATGTATAGAGATGCACATGGAACTCCTTGCCGAATCTCCTTTTCATTGCCCTTATGAGTCTTGCTGTGCGATCGATCCTGGCAAGCGGATCCCCTCCTGTCATCCCCATGCCTTTTGAGTTGCATAGCTCTGCTTCCTTGATCACGCTGTTTATCATCTTTTTTTCGTCTTCATTCCCGGCTTCCCATTCATTTGCATATGTCACATCCTTGAATCTCTTCTTTTCTGAGACAGGGCAGTAATAGCAGTTGCGGGGGCAGACCCCTGTGACAAACATCACTAGTTTCTCACCGCGGACGCATTGCCGGCATCCTTTAGGCAGTTTGCCGACAAGTCTGGAATGGTATTTTGTCTTCCTTATCTTTCTTGTCTTTCTTTTTTTCATTGTTTTTCTTGTTTTTATCTTTGTTATTTTTCTCATCCGAAGAACCTCTGGTATGTCATGAACAGCTCATTCATCATGTCTTCTTGTGTAGACCCTTTCAGCTCTGCTATCTTCTTTGCTCCATCGACCGCAAATGCCGGTTCATTGAGCTTGTTCTTTTCAGGACCGAGATAAGGTGCATCTGTCTCTGTCATGAGATGGCTTGCAGGTATTGTCTTTGCCAGGTCTTGGAAGTGCTTGTCACGCACAATAGAAGGAGGTATCGAGAAATGGTATCCTGCATCGAATATTTTCTTTGCCAGCTTCAGGCTTCCGCCATAGCAGTGGAAGTCTGCTTTCTTGATCCTTGAGCTCTGCAGCATCTCAAATGCATCTTTCTCTGCTTTTCTGGTGTGTATGATCAATGGTTTCTTAATCTTTTCAGACAATTCAATTATCCTGCTGAACAGCTGCTTCTGCTTCTCCACAAAACTTGTGTCCCAGTGATAGTCCAGGCCGACCTCTCCTATTGCGATTATTCTGTCTTTCTGTTTCCTGATGAATCCGATGTCATCATCGATCTGGGCATCTGTCATGTCCTTGCATTCTAGTGGATAGAATCCCAGCGCTGCCTTGACAATCTCGTATTTCCCGCAGATGGCAAGTGTCTCCTGATTGCTCGCATAGTTTGTCCCATTATTGATTATGGCCTTTACTCCTGCTTTCCTGGCCCGCTCTATGACTGACTCTATTTTGCCTTCGAATTTTGCATCATCCAGATGGCAATGCACATCCACATACATCATATCACCAAGGCATTCAGAATGAGCTTTTATTTATAAATATGAAGAAAAAAAGAAAAAATTAGCTGATTACAGCTACTTCGCAGCTGCCAGAGCCTCGTTGATTGCTGCCTCGAATGCAGTATAAGGCTGCGCTCCTGAAAGCAGCTTGCCGTTGATGATGAATCCTGGTGTTCCTCTGATTCCTGCTGCCTGTCCGTCCTGCATGTCCTTTGCTGTCTCAGCTGCCATCTTGCCAGAGTCCAGGCATGAATTGAAATCATCAGTGTCAAGCCCTATGTCTGCTGCATACTGCTTGAATGAATCCACGCCGCCAGTGACTCCTGACTCGAATAGCTTGTCATGCATCTCCCAGTACATGTCCTGTTCTCCTGCGCACTCTGCAGCCTCTGCTGCCTTCTGTGCGTTCTGGTGGAACGAGAGCGGGAAATCCCTGAACACATATTTGACTTTGCCTGTCTTGACATAGTTGTCCATTATCTGGCCATATGTGTCTCTATAATACCTCCCGCAGAAAGGGCATTCGAATTCTGAGAATTCCACAATGGTTACTGGAGAATCCTTGTCTCCCTTGACTGTATCATCATCTACCAGTTTCTTCATGTCGATTGTTGGCTGGGTAGGGTTTGTTGGCTGGGTCGGCTGTGTAGGTTTTGCATCTGCATCATCATCCACAGCTGCAGTCCCTAGATCCATCTTTCCGGGCAGTCCATTCACCTGGAATATCAGGATGACCATCAGGAGGATTTGTACTCCTCCTATCCAGAATATTGCTTTGTCTGTATGTGTATGGTTTTTTTCATTTGAGGTATGCTTGTGTTCAGCATGTTCCTTTTTCTCATTTTTCTCTTCCATCTATACAACCTCCTAGATTATTTGATATCTCAATGCCTCCATTTATGATATTGGATTGGAGAACTATGTTTCATTATCTGAAACAATATATAAATGGTTCCGAAATGAAGACAAAACATTAATTAATAGGTTCTGACACCTATGCTTGTTGTTTCAAAATGCGTAACATAACACTTAAAGCCTATAAGAACCTTGGATTTGGCATCCTGACAGCTTCTCTTATCATAGCAATAGCCCTTACCATGCTTACTTACATATATCGTGATATGACCAGCGCAAATAAGGTTATTACATCATTATTGGACAACCATCTGACCATTCTTATCATAATGATCATCATCAGCATTGCATTCGGTTTCTTCTGGGCCCAGATATCTTATGCTGAGATCTCCAAGACCAAGAAGCAGACCAAGACCATGATGGATATCATCTCAATCTTCCTCAGCGAGGACGAGAAGGTTATCTTGGGTCATCTCGTGGAGAACAAAGGCAGATCGAGCCAGGCTGAGATCTCGAGGCTTCCTGGCATGACAAGGGTGAAGGCATATAGGCTTCTTCAGCGCATGCACGAGAAGAATCTCATTGATATTGAGACCCATGGCAAATTAAGGAATATAATCCTGCATCAGAATATTCTTTATATGCTGTCTGAACAGCAGGTTTAGACATTCTTATAGCATAATCCCACAGACAATATGTACTCCATTCTCATAAAATTTATAAAACTGGGCTTTTTGGACTGATTCAGGTGATATTTATGGCAATTGTTGGTATGAGTTTCATAAAGATTGTTGCTGAGAAAAAAAACCCTATAAAAGGCAAGGTGGGTATAAGCAATAATGTTGGGATTAAGAAGGTAGAAAAGGCTGATTTAGCCTTGGGAACAGCAAAACAGGAAGGATTGCGCTTTGAATATGAATTCAAGTCAAAATATGACCCAGAAATTGGGGAGATACTTATTATTGGTGATGTCCTTTTGCTGGAATCACCTGAGACAGTGAAACAGGTCATGGATTCATGGAAGAAAGACAAGAAAGTGCCTGGTGCCATGATGAAGTCTCTTCTTAACAATATCCTGACAAAGTGCAATATCCAGGCTCTTATCTTGAGCAGGGATCTGAATCTTCCTCCGCCCATACCTATGCCTAAGGTGGATGTCAAGGAGAATCCGAAACCTTCGAAATAATTCTTTTTCTTTCCAAAAGCTTTATTTATTCATCAGGTATTGAATTTTAAAAAGGTGGTAACATGAAGGAATTTGAGCTTAAGGTCGCAGAGGCCATTCAGGATGATGTCAATAAGGGCATTGTCAGGATTGATTCTAATCTTATGAGGCAGATGGGTGTAAGGCCGGGAGACATCTTGAAGATCGCTGGCGAACGTGATGCTGTTGCGATTGTTGACCGTGCTTATCCGGGGGACATCGGACTCAACATCATAAGGATGGACGGCATAATAAGGAGGAATGCCAAGACTGCTATTGGTGAGACTGTGAAGGTCGAGAAAGCTGCAGTGAAGGAAGCCAAGAGGATAACGATCGCTCCCGCTAAAGAGGGTGTCATGATAAAGGCTCCGCCGAACATATTCAAGCAGGGTCTTCTGGGCAGGGCTGTTTCGAAAGGTGATATCGTTTCTTTAGGAGGCACAAGATCAAGGAAATCCACCATGTCATCCTCTCCATTCTTTGAGGATATCTTCAACATGCTTGATGAGAACATGCTTGGCTTTGGTTTCGGTGACCTGAAATTCATTATTGTCGACACTAATCCCAAGGAGGCTGTCATAATCACAGAGCTCACAGAGGTCATCTTCAATCCCGAGCCTGCTGAGATTTCTGAGCAGGAAGCTGTCCCTGAAGTGACTTATGAGGATATCGGCGGATTGAATGATGAGATCACGAAGATAAGGGAGATGGTCGAGCTTCCATTGAAGCATCCTGAGATATTTGAGCGCCTCGGCATTGAGCCGCCTAAAGGTGTCTTGCTTCATGGCCCGCCGGGAACTGGAAAGACTCTCCTGGCAAAAGCGGTTGCTAACGAGACCTCGTCGCATTTCCTTACTATAAACGGGCCTGAGATAATGTCTAAATATTACGGCCAGTCTGAAGAGAATCTCAGGAAGAAGTTCGAGGAGGCAGAGAAGAATGCCCCTGCTATCATCTTCATCGACGAGATTGACGCTATTGCTATCAAGAGGGAGGAATCAAAAGGTGAGGTTGAGAGGCGTGTTGTAGCTCAGCTTCTTTCCTTGATGGATGGTCTGCAGTCAAGAGGTCGCGTTGTTGTCATCGCCGCTTCGAACATCCCCCATGCATTGGATCCTGCCCTGCGAAGGCCGGGAAGGTTTGACAGGGAGATCGAGATCGGTGTCCCTGGCAAGGAAGGCAGGCTCAATATCCTGAAGATCCATACCAGGAACATGCCGCTGGCAAACACTGTCAATCTGAAGAAGATTGCTGATATAACCCATGGTTTTGTCGGCGCTGACCTGTCATCGCTTGCAAAAGAGGCTGCAATGATTGTTCTTAGGAAGGTTCTTCCTGACCTGAAGCTTCATGAGGATGAAACGATCCCGAAGGATGTCCTGGAGAAGCTTAGGATTAATCAGAAAGATTTCCTTGAGGCACTCAAGATTGTAAGGCCGAGCGCCATGAGAGAGGTCCTTGTTGAAGTGCCGAACATCAAGTGGACTGATGTCGGCGGGCTTGAGGACGCTAAGCAGGAGCTTATTGAGGCTGTTGAGTGGCCTCTGAAATATCCTGATGCATTCAAGAGGCTTGGTGTGAATCCGCCGAAAGGTGTCCTCATGTATGGCGCTCCGGGCACTGGAAAGACCATGCTGGCCAAGGCTGTGGCTAATGAGTCTGAATCCAATTTCATTCTTGTGAAAGGGCCTGAGCTATTGAGCAAGTGGGTCGGCGAGTCAGAGAAGGCTGTCAGGAAGATCTTTGAGAAGGCGCGCCAGACTGCTCCTACGATCATTTTCTTTGATGAGATGGATGCTCTTGCCCCAAGGCGCGGCATATCCACTGATTCTCATGTCAGTGACAAGGTCGTGAACCAGCTTCTCACTGAGATGGATGGCTTGGAGGACATGCATGATGTTGTCATGATCGCTGCAACAAACAGGCCGGATATCATTGACAGCTCTCTGCTGAGGCCCGGAAGGTTCGATCGCCTGATCCTGGTTGACGTGCCTGATGAGGCATCAAGGCTGAAGATCCTTGAGGTCCATACAAAGGGGATGCCTGTCGAAGACATTGATCTGCCTGAGATTTCCAAGAGCACAAAAGGCTATGTGGGAGCTGATCTCGAGTCAGTCTGCAGGGAAGCGGCTATTCTTGCTCTCAGGGAGAATATGAAAGCCAAGAAGATCCTGAAGAAGCATTTCAGCGCTGCCCTGAAAAAAGTGAAGCCTTCTGTGACTGTTGATGTTGAGAAAGGTTACAAGGAATTGGGCGATACGCTCAAGGCTGAACGGGGCAAGGGGATAAATGAGGACAGGCCGTCTTATATGGGCTAGTTGAGGGATAAGAAAAATGGCTGAACTGAAGAAGCTGGTGGATTACCTGGATTCTCTTTATCAGCCGAAGGCATTTGATGATCTTCTCATGAATGGCCTGTTGATTGAAGGCAGGAATTCTGTGAAGAAGATTGCTGTGGTTGTCGACGCTTCGATGGAAGCTTTTGAATTGGCCAGGAAGAGAGGGTGTCAGCTGGTGATAGCCCATCATGGTTTTATCACAAAGGACAAGCCCATCAGGGGTATCTGGAAGAAGCGCCTTAAGTATCTGATTGATAATAATATGTCTCTTTATGTGATACATTTCCCTTTGGATTATCATCAGGAGATGAATCATAATGGAGAACTGGCAAGGATGTTCAAGGCCAAACCCATCTCTCCTCTTTTCAAGGATGGCAACAGGGAGTTTGGTGTTGTGGCTGAATTTGATGAGCACAAGAAGAGGGAGGATTTCATGGTTGAAGTTGAGCAGAAGCTCGACACCCCGTGTCATCTTCTTGCTTTTGGGAAGAAGAGTGTGAAGAGGGTGGGGATATCCTGCGGTTCAGCACCGAGGGATCTTACTGATATCGAGCATCATGACCTTGATCTCTTGTTCACAGGGGAGCCGAAGCATTCTAATCATCATGACGCCCTTGAGATGAAGCTTAATGTGCTTTATGCAGGCCATTATGCTACTGAAAAGCCAGGGATGTGGCTTCTCCAGAAGCATATTGAGAAAAGGTTCAAGGATATCAAGACATTTTTCCTTGACATACCGACAAGTGTGTGATTTATGGCAGATACTGGAGATTATGTGAAGGTTGTTCTTCCAGATGAAGAGCTTCATGGCATCCTTATGCCTAGGCCTAAGCTTCTTGATGAGGGTTTCATCGTTCTCAAGTTGGATACTGGTTATAATATTGGTATGGATAAGAAGAAGATAAAGAGCATCGAGACTGTCAAGGCATATGCGCCAAAACAGGCCAAGAAAGGTGTTCTTAAGCATGATCCAAAGCTCCCGAACATTTCTCTGATATCATTTGGTGGCACCATATCAAGCAGGATAGATTACAGGACTGGTGGTGTTTTTGCAGATTATTCTGCTGAGGATTTCGTCTCCATGTGCCCGGAGCTGAAGGATATCGCTAATCTCAAGGCCATCAAGTCTGCTCAGGTGATGAGCGAGGACTTCTGTCATGAGGACTGGCAGAGCATGGCAAAGGTTGCAGCGAAAGAGCTGAACTCAGGGGCTGAAGGGGTCATCCTGACGCAGGGCACTGATACCCTGCATTTCTCTGCTGCTGCGCTCTCTTTCATGCTGAGGGGATTGAACAAGCCTGTCATATTCACTGCATCCCAGAGGAGCATTGATCGTGGCTCAAGTGATGCTTTCATGAATCTTGTCTGTTCTGCACATGCTGCTTCTAAGTTGAAGGCAGGTGCGGTCATGACTTGCATGCATGGAACGACTTCTGATGATTACTGCACTCTTGTTAGGGGCACAAAGGTCAGGAAGATGCACACTTCAAGGCGTGATGCTTTCAGGCCGATTAATGATCTCCCGATGGCAAAGGTTTTCCCGGATGGGAGGATAGAGACTGCTGTGGAATTCCCTCCTGCACAAAAGGGGGATGTGGTGGCTGACACGAAGTTTGAGGGGAAGACAGCGCTTGTACAGATCCATCCTGGCATGGACCCGGGTGTCATTGATTATTATATTGACAGGAAATTCAGGGGGATTGTCCTTGCAGCGACTGCTCTTGGCCATGTCCCGACAAATTCAAAAAAGAATGTGCTTGATCAGCTTGAGAGGGCGAAGCAGGAGAAGATTCCGATCATAATCGCATCCCAGACATTGTATGGTCGTGTCCACCCTTATGTTTACACTAATCTGAGGAAGCTTTCTGTTGAGAAGGATTGCATATTTGTTGAGGATATGCTGCCCGAGACTGCCTTTGTCAAGCTTGGCTGGGTGCTTGGCCACACCAAGGACATCAAAGATGTGAGGAAACAGATGCTCACGAACATGGCAGGGGAGATCACTGAAAGGACCTTGCCTGAATCATATCTCTGTTGAAAATGATATTAGATTATGGAAAGATCGGTCTGAAGTGTGGTATTGAGATTCACCAGCAGCTGGATACTGGTAAGCTTTTCTGCAGATGCCCTTCAATGATCCTTGATGATGGTCCGGATTTCACTTTCACAAGGCGTCTCAGGGCTGTGATTGGTGAGACTGGGGAGGTTGATGCAGCTGCTGCTCATGAGCAGATGCGCCAGAAGCTGTATGAATATCATTTCCATGGCAGGAATTGCTGTCTTGTCGATATGGATGAGGAGCCTCCGCATGATATGGATAAGGGTGCTTTGGATATTGTCCTCACAGTTTCTAAGATGCTTGATGCAGAGGTCGTGGACGAGATCCAGGTGATGAGGAAGACTGTTGTTGATGGTTCTAATACATCCGGATTTCAGAGGACTGCTCTTGTTGCCAGGAATGGCGCTTATGACACTTCATTGGGTAGGATTAGGGTGCCGACAATAATGGTTGAGGAGGATTCCTGCAAGATTATCGAGGAGAGCCAGGAGAAGAAGGTCTATGATCTTTCCAGGCTTGGCATCCCATTGATTGAGATTGGCACTGAGCCGGATATAAAGACACCAGAGCATGCGAAGGAGGCTGCTGAATATCTTGGTATGTTGCTGAGGAGCACCAAGAGGGTCAAGAGGGGTCTTGGCACCATAAGGCAGGATTTGAATGTTTCAGTAAAGGGTGGTGAGAGGATTGAGATCAAGGGTGCTCAGGATCTGAGGATGATCCCCACTCTTGTAGAATACGAAGCAAAGCGTCAGCTTGCATTGCTTGAGATAAAGGATGCTCTGAAGAAGGATTTCAAGCTTGAGAAAGTGGATCTTACGAAGATCTTGTCAGCTTGTGATTCGAAGATCATCACTTCAGCTCTGAAGGCTAAAGGTGTTGTCATAGGTTTTAAGCTTCCTGGATTCAGAGGGCTTATAGGCAAGGAGCTTGTCCCGAACAAGAGGCTTGGCACTGAATTCAGCGATTATGCCAAGGTCAAGGCTGGTGTCAGCGGTCTTTTTCATTCTGATGAGCTTCCGAAATATGGCATCACTGGAGATGATGTCAGGAATATATCCTCAAAGCTTTCCTGCAAGGAAGGGGATGCCTTCATATTGGTTGCTGATTCAAAGGAGAAGGCTCGTAAGGCAATTGATGCTATTTTCGAACGTGTAATGATGTGTTTTGATGGTGTTCCGAAAGAGGTGAGAAGGGCCAATCCTGACGGTACCTCTACTTTCATGAGGCCTATACCCAGCGCTGCGAGGATGTATCCTGAGACTGATGTGCTTCCTGTCAGGCCAGACACGGGAATGATCAGGATTCCTGCATTGTTGACAGATGTTGCTAAGGATCTTGAGAAGATTCTTGGGAAGGATCTTTCTGTGCAGATATCCAAGTCAGATAGGATTGATCTGTTCAATGGATTGAGAGATAGGTTCAGGAATCTTAAGCCGTTGTTCATTGCTGAAACCATACTGAACACCCCGAAGGAGATCAAGAAAAGATATGATGTTGAATTTTTATTTGATGAAGATGTCCTGACAAAGGTCTTGGATGCAGCAGACAAAGGAACCATTTCAAAGGATGCTGTTATTGGGGCTCTGGCTGATTATTCCAGGACTGGGAAGCTTTCTCTGTCAGGATATCAGCTTCTTTCAGATGAGGACATTGGGTCAGAGATTGATAGTATAATCAAGAAGCACAAAGGCCTTCCGTTTAATGCTCTTGTGGGCAAAGTCATGAATGAGCTCAGGGGCAAGGCAGATGGCAAGAAAATTATGGATATCCTTAAGAAAAAAGTCAATTGAGTCTCATTCTGTTCGCCATGCCCAGATACATTGATGCCCATAGCATGTTGTGGTCGCAATAGTAAAGCAGGGTTCGGAATGGCTTTCCGTTTGGCCAGTATACTTCCAGGAAATTCTTGTGCTTCTCGATGTTTTCCTTGTATCTTGACAAGTACTCTTTTGCCAGTTTCTTATCCACCTTAGACACGACTGATATATAACACAGTCCGAGATGCGTCCAGAGCGTATCAGCCTCATAATCCGGGAGCAGCATGCTCATTGGCCATCTTATTTCCCCCTTGAGCGGCTTGTGTGTATATTTTAGGGGGAATGGATCATCAAGATGGTTCTCTTGTATTGCTTTGATTGATTTCTTCATCATCGCTGCCGAATCAAAGAGCCCTGTCCAGTATGGGAACGTGTTTGCGTCCCCTGCGACATGATTTGTATTTGTGGTATCCAAAAAATAGTCTCCGTTCCAGAATTTTTCTTTTACTGTCTTCGTTATATTATGATTCTTGAAAGGATTGTCCAGTCTTGTCCTCTTTAATTCTTCATTGAGCAATGCAAGCATGCAGTTGTCATAGCAGCTGCTCCTTCTCCTGGAGTTGTCTTTTATCGACGAGAAATTGATATTCTTTGTGAGGAGCCCTGTCTTCTCATCGAATGCGAATTCGTGGTAGAAATATGTCTGGGCCTGCAGGAAATCATGGTATCTCTCAGACAGTTCTTTTGATTTTGACTTCCTCAGGCACATCAGTAGAAACGGCAGGGACTCTGCTGAGTATGAGAACACGCTGACTGGCCTTCCTCTTGGGTTTATTGTTGTTGTCAGCTTGTGGTGCTCTGAGAATCTTGACAATGCATAGGAGAGTGTCTGCTTGACTTCATTTTTATGTCCGAGCTCAAGCAGGTGTGGCATGCAGAATGTGAAGTCCCTCACATAGAACTCATTGAAATGCCCGCTGCTGGTCAGGAAATATTTTCCATTCCAGCATCTCTTGATTATGGATTTGCATATCTCTTTATGGTCTCCGGCATGCTTCTCGAATCCCATTATCTTCCTTGCTTGGCTTTTGAGGAATATTCTGCTGCCTTCAGAGATCATGTCAAAGGTTTTCAACGCGCCTGGAGGGACTTTCGATGCCCTGGCGTTAAGCTTGTCACGCCAGTGGCGATGTTCGAACCCTCGATCTACAGCTTTCCACATGCCGCTTCAGCTAACTCTCTTCATACCCCGAAGGATACTTCAAAGGTTTTCGTCATCAGCTTAGGAGGCTGTCACCCTATTTGCCCTTTCTGGGAAATCCAGGCTAGGCTACAGGCGCATTTATAAAGCAGCGAATACTAATCTTTTAATAGTTTTCGACTTTTATATATATAATAGAGGCTATTAGTTCTCAATAATGAATTTTCTCTATTATATTCGAAAGGCATAACAATTATAATAAAATTATGTCTTTCGTTATAATATGTTCAGGATTAAGCAGATTCCAGAGGATTTTAAGGTTTTTGAGATTGCGGATCATATTCCATCAGAAGGCCCTTTCTTGATCTATAAGATGAAGAAAACTGGGTGGAACACGCTTGATGCTGTTTCTCTCATTGCTAAGAGCCTGAAGATCCCGCTGAAGAGCATAGGGTTTGCTGGAAATAAGGATAAGCATGCTGTGACCGAGCAATATGTCTCTATTAAGTCCCAGAAATCAAGAGTTGATGCTTTGTATCTTAAAGATATCGAGCTTGATTATGTTTGTACTTCAAAGGATCCCATCAGTCTTGGGGATTTGGACGGGAATCGTTTTGAGATTATTGTGAGAAACATAGACAAGAGGCCTGAAAAGATTGTATCCATCGTTAACTATTTTGATGAGCAGCGTTTTTCTGATAAGAATGTTGAGATTGGCAGGCGCCTGGTCAAGAGGGATTTTTCAGGAGCAGCAGGGCTCCTCGGTGTTTCAGGCAATAATCCTGTTAATCTTCTCAGGTCCTTGACCAAGAAGAAAATTATCTTTTTCATTCATGCATACCAGTCTTATTTATGGAATAAGATTGTGGCTTTGTACCTCCAAAAAAGAAATGATGATCTGGTATCTATTCCTTATTCTCTGGGTGATTTTGTTTTCCCGGATGATTTCATCGATATCAGGATTGACATACCTGGCTTTGGATCCGAGTACTCATCAGATATGCACCTTGTGGAGGATGTTCTTTCTGGAGAAGGCATCACTTTGAGGGATTTTGTCTTGAGGGAATTTCCAGAGCTTTCTGCAGAAGGGGTGCCAAGAAATATCTGCGTTAAGGTTAAGGATATGGAGATAGGTGAACTTGAACCTGATGAATTGAATGTAGGAAAGAAAAAGTGCTCGATAACCTTCTCGCTTCCCAAAGGCAGCTATGCGACCCTTGTCATCAAGAGGCTTTTTATTTGACTGTGACGCTCTTCGCCAGGTTTCTAGGCTTGTCTGGATCGCATCCCCTCAGAAGTGCAAGATGATATGCCAGCAGCTGCATCGGGACTATATTGACGAGCACATGGGCCTCTTTTATGTCTGGCACTTTTATATGATAATCAAATATCTCATTGTTCTCAGGCCCCACACCTATTATTGATGCGCCTCGTGCCTTGACTTCGCCGGCATTGCTCAGTATCTCCATCTTTGTCTCATTCTCAGGGACAAAGACAATGCACGGCGTCCCTTTCTCGATGAGTGCTATTGTTCCATGCTTCAGCTCTCCGCCTGGGAATCCTTCTGCATGTATGTAGCTTATCTCTTTTATCTTGAGTGCTGCCTCCAGTGCTGTCGGATAGCTCAGCCCTCTCCCGAGTGTGAATATGCTTCTCTTGTCTTTGATTTCCTTTGCAATTTTCTGTATCTTTTCTGTTCCATCTGATTTCAGGAATTCTTTTATTGCATCTGATGCCTCTCTGATCCTCTGCTTGCCGATCTCCAGGTCCCCGTTTATTGCATGGGCTAGCAGGATCATGACAGCTACCTGTGATGTGTATGCTTTTGTGCTTGCCACTCCTATCTCTGGTCCTGCATTCAGATATACTATATCATCTCCCATCCTGGCAAGCGTTGAACCCAGGACATTCACTATCGGCAGGATTTTGACTTTCTTCTTCTTTCCTGATCGCACTGCATCCAGGAGATCTGCTGTCTCTCCGCTCTGCGAGACCGGCACCATGAGTGTCTTGTCTGTCAGGAAATCTTCATAGTACTTGAACTCCGATGCTATTGTGTGATTGACATGTTTATGGCTTATCTCTGAGAACAGGTAGCTTCCTGACAGGCATGAATGGTATGCTGTTCCGCATGCCACAAGGAATATGCCGAATCCTTTGTTTATCATTTCAGCTGCTTTTTTTATCTCTCCATTGCCTGCTTTCATTGTCCTGAGAAGTGATTCTGGCTGTTCATGTATCTCCTTGAGCATGAAATGAGGGAACTTTCCTTTCATCGCCTTCTCTATGCTCCATGTGAGTTCAGAGATCTCTTTTTCTTTCTCTGCTCCTGTCTCTACATTCAATATCTTGTATCCGCCATTCAGGACTGCCATCTCTCCTTCTTCAAGAAAGACCACCTTTCTCGTGTGCTGCATGAATGCCGGCGCATCTGATGCGATGAAATTCTCCCCGTCTCCGACTCCCAGTATGAGCGGGCTCCCTTTTCTGGCGCCTATCATGATGCCGTCTTTTTTGTTGATGGCGGCTATTGCATAATTGCCTTGCAGCTCCAGCAATGTGCTCCGTACAGCTTCTGTGAATCCGCTCTTTTTCATGTGCTCGGTTATCAGGAATGGTATTACTTCTGTGTCTGTCTCTGTGATGAGCTTGTAGCCCTTGTCTTTTAGCTCTTTTCTGAGTTCCTGATAGTTCTCGATTATCCCATTATGCACAACTGCGACGGATTTGTCTGAATTTGTGTGGGGATGCGCGTTTGTCTCATTTACCCTTCCGTGTGTCGCCCATCTTGTGTGCCCCATTGCTATATTGGACTCGGGAAGCTCTTGTGTGAACTTGCTTATCTGCCCCACTTTTTTTATTATGTCTATCTTGTCTTTATCTTTGAAAGCGACCCCCCAGGAATCATACCCCCTGTATTCGAGCATCTTGAGGCCTTCGACAACTATTTTGCTTGCATTCTTCTTCCCGATATACCCTATTATGCCGCACATCTCATCTCACCATATCCTTATCGACAACCTGAAGAGGCATTGTATCGACGCCCGGCCATATCTTCCTTCCGGGGTATATCGTCGTCTTCACGCCGGTGTGCACATTCTCTCCGATTATTGCACCGAGCTTCCTTCTTCCTGTGTCTATCTTCTTGCCATGGAGCATGGTCACTATGTTCTTGTTGTCATGCCTCAGGTTTGCGGTTATGGTCCCTGCCCCGAAGTTTGTATTCTCGCCGATGATGGAATCTCCGACATAGGATAGGTGACCGACACTCACATTTTCGTATAAGATTGAATTCTTTATCTCGACTGCATTCCCGACTTTGCATCTGTCGCCAAGGGAGGTGTGTGGCCTTATGTAGCAGTTCGGCCCTATCTTGCAGTCCTGGCCTATCACGACAGGCCCCTCGATATAGGAACCGCTCTTGATTATGGTGCCTTTGCCTATCACGACATTCCCTTTTATCGTCGCGCCTTTTTCCACTTCTCCCCGGATTATGCTTCTCTTGAATCTCTTGAGTGTGCCTTCATTTGCATCGAGGAGGCTCCATGAGTATGGCAGCGGGAACCAGAAATCTGTTGACTTCTCATATCTCACTTCTTCTTTCTTGGCCATGTCAGCCACAGCCCATGGTAGGTAATATTCTCCTCCGGGGCCTTTCTTGATCTTCTTCAGATAGCCGAATACCTCCTTGCTGAGGACATATGCGCCTATATTCGCCAGCCCCTTCGCTTTTTTCGTGGGCTTCTCTGTCATGCAGTGGACTCTTTTTCCTTTTACCTTCCAGACACCATAGGATCTGACATCGTCAATTTCCTTCACGAGCAGGCAATTCCTGTGTTTTGTGCATTTCTCGATGTCTTTTCCGCTGTAGAGATCATCTCCCATTATGACGATGAACCTGTCTTTGATAAGCTTCTCTGTCAGCAGCACAGCATGTCCTGTGCCGAGCTGCTTCTGCTGCTCCACATATCTTACTTTCTTCCCTTTGAATTCCTTGCCCACATGGTTCTTGATCATCTCCGCCTTGAATCCGACCACAAGTATGAATTCATCCACCAGTTTATGCAGCTCATTCATGTTCCTTTCCAGTATGCATATGTTTGCCACTTTGAGAAGGGGCTTTGGCTTGTTCACAGTCAATGGATATGTTCTAGTTGATTTCCCGGCGCATAATATCACAGCCTTCATTTTTTACCTCCTGGGAAAAAGTTAAGATCGGAAATTTCTTTTCGTTGCTTCATCATAGTTCCCTCCTTTTTTCCCCGATATATTCATATTCTCCTTTTTCTAATCTTCTGAATGGCGCTTCCTTTGTGAGCTCTTCATATGAATGTGCCGCTAGCCCGCATGTCCTTGGTATGATGAAGAATGCCTTTGCCATTCTCCAGTCGAATCCCATCTCTGTGATTATTGCAGCAACTGCTCCGTCTACATTCAGGCATAGCTTTCTTCCTTTCTGTTCTTCTATCTGTTTTTCCATCTCCAGTGCAAGTTCGCATGCAGGACCGAAGAATCCGATCTTCCTGGCCACCTCAAAAAGCTTTGTTGTTCTCGGGTCAGTGGTATAGAGTTTGTGCCCGAATCCTGATAGCCTTTTCTTCTGGTCAAGTATGTTCCTGACGATTTCTGCCGCTATCTTCTTTGGGTTCTCATTGACAGTCCTTGGGGCATTCTCTTGCATGATGCGGGCTGCCTCTTCTATTGCTCCGCCATGATGCTCTCCCAATGTCAATATGCCTCCTGCAATAGCGACATTTATGGAATTGCCTCCGCTTGCTATTATCCTTGCTGCTTGTGCTGATGGTGGCGCAATCCCATGCTCTATTGATGTTACCAGTATGGCATCCGTCATCTTCCTCTGCTTCTCGCTCGGCAGCTCTCCTTTCAGCAATAGGAATATGGCTTCTGTGAATGTCAGTTTATCTATCATGTCGATCAATGGATATCCTCTGATTATCGCCCCTTCTTGGGTCGAGTCTGCTATGCTTGTCTTCCATTTCTTGTCAGCCATGATTATCACCTAGTATCATCTTTATTTCATCCAGAATATGATGATGGACTTCCGCAACCTTGACTCCTGCTTTTCTCAAAGCTTCTACTTTTGCCTGGCGGGTGCCTTTTGTTCCTTCAACTATGGCTCCTGCATGCCCAAGTGTCATGTTGGGGAGATTTGATGCGAAATTGCCTGACACAAATGCTGCTATCGGCTTCGTTATCTCTCCTCTTGATACTGATTCTGCCACGAGCTCTTCATACGTGCCCCCGATTTCTCCGAAGATCACAGTGCACTTGGTGTCCTTGTCTCTCTCGAACATCTTGAGCATGTCGACGAAGTCTGATCCTATGAGCCGATCCCCGCCTATTCCTATTACTGTGGATTGTCCGATGCCCTCCTGTGTCAGGAGATTTGCTGTCTCTGAGCTCATTCCGCCGCTCTTTGATATTATCCCGACTGGTCCATTCATGTAGCTGCTGTTGTCCGCTCCGCCGATTGGTCCCATCTTGCATTTGCCAGGGCTTATTATGCCGACTGATGATGGTCCGACAATCACAGCCCCGCTTTTTCTTGCTGCTTCCAGGAAATAGGCTGTGTCATGCACAGGTATATTCTCTGTGATGATATTGATGAGCTTGATTCCGTTGTTTATGGCATCCATGACAGCCTCTTTTGCCTGCATCGGAGGCACAAATATCACTGTTGCATCGACGTCATGGTTATGCAGCGCCTCATTCACTGATCCATACACAGGGACTCCATCTACATTCTGGCCTGTCTTGCCTGGAGTCACTCCGCACACTACCTTCACTTTGTAGTCGAGCATCTCTTTGCAGGCTTGTCTTCCTTGCTTGCCTGTTATGGCCTGGATCATCACTCTTGTTTCATCATCGATCATTATGCTCATTTTAGTTTCTCCTTGTATTTCCTTGATAGGTCTGCCATTATTTCAGCGGCTTTTGAGATCGGGGTGTCATATCCGAAGAGGTGGATGTCATAGCCTTCTTCTTTTGCTGCCTCTTCTAGCATCTCGAATGCTTCTCTCTTGCATGGACCGTCTCTTCTTATGACAATAGGATAGTTTGGCTTGATCCTCTGTATTGCCTGGAGAAATCCCTTGAGTGTTATGTCGATTCTTGTGAAGTTCGCCTTCCCGCCGACCACAAAGCATCCTGTAAGCCCCGGCTTGTCTAGTGTCACTTCAGTCAGCTTCCTCACTTTCTCTCCGCTCGGGTTTCCGCTGTATTCTGTATAGTTTGCTGGTCTTGCCCCATAGCTGTAGAGTGCATCGACTGCTGTGATGCTCGCCCCCCCGCCAGAAGCCAGCACTGCGATGTCACCATCCAGCTCTATGAAGGTCTTTCCGGCAACCCCGCTGTAGTCCTCTTCATCTATCTTCTTTGCTCTCTTCTCTCTTTCTGTCAGCTCTCTGAAGCCTGTTCTTTTGGGGAATGGGAAATCATGCCTGCCCAATGCTTCATCATCAAGCACTCCTTTCATGTCAGCTGCATATATCTCTCCTTCTGCGGTCACGATGAGAGGATTGATCTCGGCAAGGAGCATATCGTTCCCCATGAACACGTCATATAGTTTGATTATGAATTCTGAGAGGTCTTCTTGTATGTTGAGTTGGCTTGTGATTGTTCCTATGTTTTGGCGATTCACACCCACTGTGGCATCGATGCGGATTATCTTTGCATCATTGTGCTCTACATCGACCCCTCCCTTGTCTGAGAATATCAATATCGGAGCCCTTATATCGGTGCTGAATGTGAAGCAGGCATAATATTCCTTTATGGCATCCAGTTTCTCGACTGCAAGTATGGCCTGTATCTTCTCCCCGAGGATTTGGGCTCCCAGCATCTCACTGGCATATTTCATTGCTTCCTCTTTGTCTGAGGCTGTCTTTATTGCGCCGGCTTTCCCTCTCCCACCAGATAATGTTTGCGCTTTGACAACAACAGGATAGTTGAATTCATCCAGTGTTTCATCTGCCTCTTTTATATTATGTATTATCCTGCCGAAAGGCACTTTGATCCCGGATTTGAAAAGGATAGTCCTTCCTTCATGCTCCATTATTTTCATCTTTGCACCGCAAGGATGAAAGCAGGAAAATGATTGATTTCCCTTGTCTTCATCTTTTCTCTCCTGTCCTCGCTTTGAATCCTTTTAGCATCTCAAGCAGTTTTTCATGGAACCTGTTGTTTGATGCTATGAAGTTCCATGAGTCCCCGTCAAAGTCTGTACCGTCGAACTTTGTCACTTTGCCCCCTGCCTCTTCGACAATGACTTTCCCTGCTCCTGTGTCATATGGTGTTATGGAGGCCTTGACTGATATGTCAAATCTGCCGCATGCCACATATGCCAGCCCGAAGGCGCATGATCCTGTCATCCTGACTTCAGGGCAGTGTTTCCTGAAGAGCTTCATTAGGTCTATGATGGTTTCATCTCCCTGGTGGATGAAGGATGCTGGTGATGCATACACTGCTTCATTTATGCTCTTGTCTGATACATTGATTCTCATGTCATTGAGCCATGCCCCTTTTCCTTTTTCTGCATAGAAAAGCTCATCTGTGAATGGCAGGTATATGACGCCGGCAATGAACTTTTTATTCCTGGCCAGCGCGACCGAGACCCCGAAGAATGGTATATTGTGGAGATAATTATGCGTCCCGTCCAGTGGGTCTATGTACCAGCAGTATTCAGAGTCATTTTCTGACCTTCCTGCCTCTTCTGAGAAGAATGAGTGTTCAGGATATATTTTCTTGATTGTCTCCAGGATTATCTTCTCTGCAGCGAGGTCTGCCTCGCTTACAAAAGAGTTGTCCTTCTTCTTTTCTGAGTGCACTCCGGTTCCGAACTTTTCCATAAGTATGATGCCTGCTTTCAGTGCCGCTGCTTTTGCAGTCTCGAGGAATTCTGGCATCGTCATTCACCTATCTCTTCCTTCACTTTCTTGGCTATGGAATCTGATATTCTCTTCACTTCTGATGGATCCTCTGCTTCCACCATTACCCTTAGCTTGTTCTCTGTCCCTGAATATCTGAGGAACACTCTCCCGGTCCCGCCGAGACTCTCCTGTGCTTTCTTGGCCTCTTTGTTTGCATCCAGTCTTTCTATTGGTTTCCTCTCTTTCACCTTTACATTGACTATCACCTGTGGGAGATGTCTCATGACCGAAGCGAGTTCTGATAGTCTCTTGCCTGTCCTTTTCATGATGTCCAGTATGTAGAGTGATGCGATTATGCCGTCTCCGGTTGTTGCATGATCAAGAAGGATTATGTGCCCGCTCTGCTCTCCCCCTATCCTGTGCTTGCCCCTACGCATCTCTTCTACGACATACCTGTCTCCGCAGTTTGTCCTGATGACATCGACCCCGATTTTCTTCATTGCTATGTCCAGTCCCATATTGCTGTACTGGGTCGCCACAAGTGCCCATTTCATCTTGCCTTGCCTCTGCCAATAGTCTGCTATTATGGCCATTATCTTGTCCCCATCAACGGTGTTGCCCTTCTCATCAGACATGATTATCCTGTCTCCGTCTCCGTCGAGAGCAAGCCCTATGTCTGCCTTCTCTTCGACAACTTTTTTCTGGATGACTTCAGGATGCATTGCCCCGACTTTCTGGTTTATGTTCAGCCCGTCTGGCTTGTTCCCCATTGGGATGACCTCTGCCCCGAGCTCAGAGAGTATCAGCGGAGCCACTTTGTATGCTGCTCCGTTTGCGCAGTCCAGGATTATCTTGATGCCATCCAGTGAGTTGTTCTTTATGCTGGCCTTCGCGAACTCGATATATCTCCCTTGCGCGTCATCTATCCTGGAGGCCTTCCCTATCCTGTCTCCGACGACAGATTCGTCTGTGACATCCTTCTCGATCATCATCTCTATTTTCTTTTCCTCATTGTCCGGAAGCTTGAATCCGTCTTTGCCGAATATCTTCACCCCATTGTCGTCAGCTGGATTATGTGAGGCGCTTATCACTATGCCGGCATCTGCTGCAAAGCTCTTCGT
Organism: Candidatus Woesearchaeota archaeon; assembly: GCA_016928155.1. Lineage (NCBI taxonomy): Archaea > Nanobdellati > Candidatus Woesearchaeota > Candidatus Woesearchaeota archaeon. The sequence continues at coordinate 74,552 of JAFGLG010000006.1, forward strand.
GAGATGTGCGATCGCAGGTGTCGGCATTGGCCCGACAAGAAGTACATCTGCTCCCATGGAGCACATGCCTGACACAAGCGCATACTCTATCATGTAGCCTGATAGTCTTGTGTCTTTGCCGATGAGTATTCGTGTCTTCTTCCCTTTGTTGGAGAAATGTTTTGCGATTGCCTTGCCGAGCTTTATCATCAGGTCTGGTGTCATAGGGTGTTGGTTTGCCTTGCCTCTTATCCCGTCTGTTCCGAATAGCTTCATCATGTGCCCTCCATGCTGGGATGAATCATAAAAATCAGATTCTTTGATCTGTCACCCAAAAAAAGAAAAAAAGAGGTTAATGGGTGTTTCATATTTTGCCGCTCTCGTTTATATATTCTATTAAGAATGTATTGATAATATTATATTTTATTAGCTCTTTTATATCTTTAAAAAGCTTTATAAGCAGTAATAATGCTCTAAAAGTATTAATAAGACTTTTTTAAGTTTTATAGTGAAAATAGAGCAATTTTTATTATTAAAAAACATTATTATTTATAGAATATTATAATAATATTATAAAAAGATTTATAATATTGTTCCTGTTCCTTTTTTGTCATGAAAGATAGGTCGATGCTTGTCAGGATCACAAAAGACGGGATGCTCCATTCAGATTGTGAGATCTTGGAGAATCCCGAATCCATCAAGCTTCTTTCGAATTCTATCAGGCTGAGGATCTTGAAGCTTCTTGCAGAGACCCCGATGTACCCTGCTGAGCTTGCGCAGAAGCTCAGGATGCATGAGCAGAAGGTCTATTATCATATGAAGCAGATGCTTAATGCTGATCTTATTGAGATTGTTGAGAAGAAGGAGATTAGGGGGACGATAGCGAAGAAATTCTTCCCGAAAAGCATGAACTTTGCTGTCTCACTTGGTGGGGAATGGAGCAGGTTTAAGGGAATGAGGGCCTCTGTTGATAAGAAGCTTGAGGCTTTTCTTGAGCCTTTCATCAGGGATGGTGATTTCAATGCTAAGTTTGTTGTCGGCTGTCCTGACCCGCATGGTCCTTACAAGGCTGCTGCAAGGGACGGCCATTATGCTGTTGATCTGGCCTTGTTCATGGGCCAGTTCTGCCGTTTCCCCAAGTATTTTGCTGTAAAGCTCGATGTCGACGTTAAATCTGAGAGGCAAGAGAAGGATAATCTGATAATTGTCGGAGGCCCCGGCCCCAATCTTGTTTCGCATGAGATAAATAATTTCCTGCCTATAAAGTTTGACATCAGGGCGTCGAAGAAGGGATATACTTGTGCTGGCTTGATCTCAGAGGCAGGTGAGCTGATCAGTGAGGACACAGCGGGGATAATCGCAAGGATCCCTAATCCGTATTCTCCCAGGCACAGTATCCTGTTCATCGCTGGCTACAGGTATGTGGGTGTGAAGAGTGCTGTGATCGGATTCACGAGATTCCATAAGGAGATATTGAGGGGTTTCTCTGGCCAGGACAGCTTTGCTGTTATTGTCAGGGGATTTGACCTTGATGGCGACGGCAAGATAGATTCTGTAGAATTGGTGTGAATTGTTTGTTGGGGTTTCAGCAGGTTCATCTGAGCTGTGGCATTATCTCATCGAATGCTTCTTGGATTGATTTCTTTCCGTCCACCTCTATCATCTTGATTCCTTTATTCTTGTAATGCAATATGATAGGTTCTGTATCATTCCTGTATATCTTCAGCCTCTCCCTTATCGCTTTTTCCTTGTCATCTTCTCTCTGGATGAGATTCCCGCCGCACCTGTCGCAGATTCCTTCTTTTTTCGGCTTCAGGTTTGTTGTGTGGAATATTGCTCCGCATTTTGAACAGGTCCTTCTCCCGCCAATCCTCTGGACTGCGAAATCATCGTCCAAAGTCAGCACAATCATGTGGCTCACTTTGGTTATCTTGTCCAGCTCCTCTGCTTGGAGCTTGTTCCGGGGATACCCGTCAAGTATCCATCCCTTTTTGCAGTCTTCTTTCTCGATTCTCTCTTTGAGCATGCCGACTACAATGGAATCTGGCACCAGCTCACCTCTGTTCATGTACTCTTTTGCCTTGGCCCCGAGATCTGTCCCATTTGACAGCGCCTCACGGAACAGGTCTCCTGTAGATATGTGGGGCACTTCAAGCTTCTTGCTTATCCTGCTGGCTTGTGTCCCTTTTCCTGCGCCTTGCGGCCCCATTATCAGGATCTTCATTGGATTTTCACCCGAAATATTCCACTTCTTTCTCGACTCTCAGCTCTTTTTTCCATGCATCCTGCAGCTTGTCGACGATCTGCAGCATCTCTCTCTTGAGGTCATTCCATTCTATTGTTGTTTTCTTTATATATTTTATCTCTTTCTCCTCTGAGGAGTCTATTTCCAGCTTGAGGCCTTCTCTGTGCATTATCTTTAGTTTTCGCATTGTATTGAACACCTGTATTTTCTCTTTGTCTGAGAAGAATCTGATTTCATTGAAGCTTGTCACTTTGTTGTCTGGCTGGATTATCTCTGTCACTATCTCAAGGAATTGGTTTATCTTCTCTAGTATCCTTCCTCTTATGTCCCGCAGGACGAAGTTGGTGACCTCTATCTTGGATATTTCGAATTCATGATCAAGAAATGCATGGTCCAAACCATACTTCTGTATTTGTTTCGCGTCCACTTTACCACCTCTTTGCTTTGATCCGCCGAATCAGGTTTATATTCTTTTTCTTACCTGTATGAGTGAATCACTGCTTTAATCATTGATGAGAGAGAATAAGCCCCCGGGGGTATTTGCAACCCCGACCTTCTGATTGCTTCCCAGCAATCATTGATTGGCTGATACAAGTCAGACGCAATAGCTACTATGCTACGGGGGCATAAATGTAGCTGTTTCTGTGAGAAAATTTCCTATTTAAATATCTTTTTATAAAGCCTTTATAAAGACTGATACATATTAATGCCCGTGCTGGGGCCAGAATGCCTCTGTCTCCTCAAGGAAGCCTTTCATGTCAAGATATTGCTTTATCCTCCTATGGAGCTCGTAGGTCTTCCTGTACAGCTTGAGCTTGTAGCCTTCAAGCTCTTTCTTCAGCAGCCTCTTCTTCACGAAATTGTGCAGGTTGAATGCTTTCAGTATCTTGTTCTTCTCCCAGTCGCCCTCCGGGTCCATGACGACCCTTGCTGTCAGTTTTATCTCTACCTCGCCTTGCTGGGTCTTGAGCTTCACCCCTTCGTGCATTATCTCTATGTCTTTCATGAAGAGCACATGATAGTCGACATCCAGCTCAAGCCTGAAGAACTTTGTCTCATCCTTGAATGTCCTCCACCAGATCCACATCTCTTTGTGGCCCCCTTTTTCTCTGCGCTCAAGCATCAGTTTTTCCATGTATTTCTCAGAACTTGGCTGGTCATAATCCTCTCTTACAAAATCTTCATATAAGAGCCAGAATCTTATCATCTGGTAGAGCCCTTTCATGTGGAAGACATCCCTGTACTTCAGGGCGATATCATTCACCACCATGACTTGTTCTGCCATTTTTGCCTCTTTTTTCCTCTCTTTTTAAATATTCAGCTTAGAATTTATAAAATTTGTGTAGATTTGGGCAGTTTTCACATGTATAGCTCATAATATTTTTAAAGCACCCTTTTTACCAGGATATAAAATGATGATTGGCATTGTTGGTAAGGCTAATGTCGGCAAGAGCACTTTCTTCAAGGCCCTCACTCTGGCTGATGTCGAGATAGCGAATTATCCTTTTGCTACGATCAAACCGAATCATGGGGTGGGTTTTGTGCGGACCCCTTGTGCAGACAAATTTTTTGGCAGGCAGTGCAATCCGAGGGAGGGCTATTGCATAGATCATATCCGCTTTGTGCCTGTTGATGTCATTGATGTTGCTGGTCTTGTTCCGGGTGCTCATGAGGGCAAAGGTATGGGCAATCAGTTCCTTGATGATCTGAGGCAGGCTGATGCCCTGATCCACGTTATTGATGCTTCTGGATCAACAAATGAGAAAGGTGAGTCAATACAGCCCCTTCAGTATGACCCTGCTGAAGATGTGAAGTTCCTGGAAGTTGAGCTTGATATGTGGTATCTCGGCATCCTGAACAAGGGTTGGGAGAAGTTCGCCAGGACCATCCAGCAGGAGCATGGCCATGTGCAGAAGGCGCTTGCGAAGCAGCTTTCTGGACTGGGTGTTGATGAGGAGATGATTAAGTCGTCTGTCAGGCTGCTGGATCTTGATCCTGAGAAGCCTGCTCTGTGGAGTGCTGATCAGCTGAAGTCATTGGCTGTCCGTCTGAGGAAACTGACCAAGCCGATGATTATTGCCTGCAATAAAATCGACATCCGGGGGGCATATGATAATTATGAGAGGCTCAGGAAGGGATTCCCTGACTTCATATTTGTTCCTTGCAGTGCTGAATCAGAACTTGCTCTTAAGGAGGCCAGAAAGCGCAATATGATTGATTATTTGCCGGGCTCTGGCAGTTACATGGTTAAGGGCGGCCTGAATGAGGCGCAGATGAAGGCTCTTGATTTCATCAAGGTCAATGTTCTTGACAGGTATCATACCACCGGTGTGCAGGATGCACTGGACAAGGCGGTTTTTGGGCTGCTGAAATACCTCCCCATTTTCCCGGGCGGCCTGAACAAGCTTGAGGATCAGTATGGGAATACCCTGCCTGACTGCTTCCTGATGCCGGATAAATCGACAGCCCTTGACTTCGCTTATCGTCTGCATTCTGATTTCGGGGATAATTTCATCAGGGCCATTGATGTCAAGACAAAGAGGGCTGTGGGCAGGGATCATGTCCTGAAGAGCGGTGATGTGATAGAGATCATAAGCGGGAAATAGCGCGTTTGTTTATTGAATCGAGATATGCTGCAGTCCTGGGATTGTCGAAACAGATGATGACCTTTATCTTTTCATTCCCGAACTTCTTGAGTCCTGAGAGTGTTGCCTTGAGTGATCTGCTCGGTGTCACGCCATATTTCTTTCTTGCATCCATCACAGGTATTGCTATGCTCTTGGCTTTTTCAGACAGCGCTATCTTGATTGCCTCGGTGGCCGCCTTCCTTATCGTGGCTTCTGATGCCCTCTTCCTTTTTCCTGTTGCCGGGTCATATGTCAGTGCTATCGCATGTATCAGCTTGCGCCTGTCATGTTTCGACCATCCTTTATCGAGGATTGCCGTCCCTCTCCGGAACGGGCCGCCGTTCTTGAGGAGGAGTCTCATTGAGGACATCTGGGCGTATCTCGGCTCCCAATTGTGCTTGTCATACATCATGGTGTAGTAATGCCTTATCTCTTTTGGGAGCTTTCTGAGCAGAAGGTTGTATGCCGCTTTTTCTGGCGTTTTGAGTTTCTCTGATTTCTCCCTGATTTTCCCGGCACCGCTTGTTCCGAGGAGCATCAGCCCGTTGGCGGAATTCACGATAGCATCGGCTTTTTTGTTGATGGCATATCCTTTCTGGTGGAGAATTCTCATTTTTTTGCGTGCTTGAAGGTCGTGGGAAGGTCTATCATGTATTTGCCGTCTTCCAGCTTGTAGACGAGAGGGTCTTTCTTGAATAGGTGCACGAGGTCTATCTCGAACTTGCCCGGCTTCAGCACCCTGATAGATTCGAAATCGAGAACAACAGGGTCATCCCTGTTCCTGTGCTCGCCTATGATGTTAAGGACATCTTTCTCGATCTCTTTCTTCTCCTCTTTGGTGAGCTTCTCGGTTATCTCTTCTGCCTGCTGTAGCTTTTCCTTTCGTATGTAGAAGAACAGTTTTGAGCCGCATGGGCATCCTTTTAGGATCTCGTTGGATCCGTCGTCATAAAATGTGTTGCATCTCACGCATTGATGCGGCATTTTGGACTCCGCACGCAGAAAATTTCTTTGATTTTCCTGTGCCTTATCTCTTTTTCCTTCTCCTCTTCGGCTCTTGCGCGAGGAGTTGTATCTTGTGTGGGTCTTTGGTTATCTCTTTCACTACGCTTGCCGGCCCTATGATTGTGAATCCCTGCCTGTTCCCGAGGAGGGCTCCTGCCAGTATCGCCCTCATCTTCCCGACCGGGTCATTTTCTTTCGCCTCTGGATTTATGACTGCCATCTCTATCCCCTTGAACTCGTCATCGATCTCTTCCATTGTCGTCTTTATCATCTCTGCTTCCTCTTCCTTTTTGAGTCGGCCTTCTAGCAGCACTATCTTGTTCTCTTTGGCTATCTTCAGCAGTTTCCTTATTCTACCGAGCGAGCTCAGGGATTCTATCTCTGTATACGGCACGAATTGTATTGTCAGCATTTATCCCACCAGTGCAAATAATCCTTCATAAAAATTGTCTATGTTCTTGCCGAATTTGGCGCTTATCCCGATGACATCATATTGTGGGAACGTGGCCTGGAGCTTCTTGAGGTTGGCTCTCCTGAGATCGATCTTGTTCCCTACGATGAGTACAGGTATCTTCCTGGCCTCGAGATTTCCGATGATTGTTATGTTCACTTGAGAATAAGGGTCCTTTGTGGCGTCTAGCACCACTATCACTGCATCCATGTCATCGAGCCATTTTATTGCATCGATGACTCCTTTTGTTGCCTCTTTCGCTCTCTTCTTTGCATCCTTCTCTTTCATTCCTTTTTTGACGAAGTCTTCATAATCGATCTTTGTCGCGATCCCGGGCGTGTCAACAAGGTTGAATGAGAGCTCCTTCCCTTTGGATTTTATGTTTATCTGTTCTTTTATCTGGACTTCTCTTGTCTCGTGGGCCATGGCGCTTGTCTTGCCCATCTCCTCGCCGAGCCAGTCCTTGCATATCCTGTTGGCAAGTGTTGTCTTCCCCCCGTTCGGAGGACCGTATAGTCCGAGTTTTACATGCTTCTTCTCTTTGAAGATGTTCTTGAAGACTTTGTTCAGGAATTTCTTGAAAAGTTCAATCATCTGACCACCATATATTATTAATGTGTCATGGATATGCTGATTTATATATTGAGTTATATATCGATTTATGTATTGGGTTATATGTTGATTGATATAATATTATCATATTTTTGTTATCATCTTTTGCAGGAATTGGTTTATATATGTTTCCCTTTTAAGCCTGACAGAATACAGGACATCATAAGAATCATATGGCGTCATAAGAATTGAGGTCATAAGGATAATAGGCGCTCAGTAGTTACTTCCGTTCATCATCTCCCTTGCGGGATCTGTTGGTGTTCACTACATCATCGCGCAATATCAATAGCGCTTGATTATTTATAAATTATGGCACTTGGTCATGGCACTGGGTACGTCACTTGGATTTATTCCTCAGAGTCACCTTCACAGTCTCCTTCATGATTTTCTTCATGGTCTGCTTCATCCGGGGGGTCAGCCCCACCATTCTCTGGCTCGTCTCCCTCGGATTCATCTGATTTTTTGTCTTCTGAGGATTTTTTGTCTCTTTCTGCATTCTTTGCATTTTCTTTGTCGATTCTTGGTGCATGGTAATTCATCCTGTACAATGCTATCATCATGAGTGTCTTGTAATCCAGTTTTTCTTGTCCTGTTGTGCTCTCATATCTTGATTTGTAATAGTTGTAAAGGTTCCTTTCCACCCCTGCTTCTGTTCTTTCTCTTGCTTCTGCATGCATGTATTCATGGTCCAGTAAGTATCTTGTTGAGATGGATCTCTTTATCGTGAATGGCGCCACGCTTCTTGGTTGCTCATAGTATTTTGAGAGCAGGATGACTGCTTCCTCGAGGTTTGCGCTGCCATTTTCTTCTGTATCTTTTGTATAATCAGTGGCTGCCAGGACTTCTTTCCCATAGTCAAGCACTCCTTGCCCGATAATCTTTACAGGCTTTCCCCGTCGGATGTATCTCAGTACAAAATCTGAGATGTCTTTGGAGTGTCTTCTCAGGTAGCTGGTGATTATGGCGCTTGCCCCTTTTGCTCTGGCATAGAACTCATTGAAATGCCTTCTCGGCAGGTTTGTCTCTATTGAATTGTCGTACAGTACAAGGTATCCGCCTAGTGTTGCTTCTAATGCTGACATTTTATCCGCCTACCCCTTTTAGAATTATCTGGCCTGGTTGAATCTAACCGAAGATTCCTTTGTAGTCGTTTTCTTCTTCTTTCTGCCTGACTTTCTCGACTGCACTCAGGAAGTCCTTCTCTGTGACCTTAGACCTGTCTTCCCTGATTGCAAAATATCCTGCTTCTGTGCATGATGCGTTTATCTCTGCTCCTGAGAAATCATGCATCTTCGATATTATCTTGTCGATATCTATTTTACAGATGGACATGTTCTTTGTGTGTATCTTGAATATCTCTTTCCTTCCTTCATCGTTCGGTATCCCTATCTCGATGAGCCTGTCAAGCCTTCCTGGCCTGATCACTGCCGGATCGAGTATGTCCTTCCTGTTTGTGCATCCGATTATCTTGACATTTCCCAACGGCTTGAACCCGTCTATCTCAGCCAGCAGCTGCATGAATGTCCTCTGGACCTCCCTCTCGCCGGATGTCCCTACTTCTATCCTCTTGGCAGCGAGGGCATCTATCTCGTCTATGAATACTATTGAAGGGGCTTTCTCGCGGGCCAGCTGGAACACTTCTTTGACAAGCTTTGCTCCCTCACCTATGAATTTCTGGACAAGCTCGCTGCCCACGATCTCGATGAATGTCGAATCTGTTGCTGTCGCGACTGCCTTTGCCAGAAGGGTCTTGCCTGTTCCTGGCGGGCCATGCAGGAGTATCCCCTTTGGGGGCTTTATCCCTATCTTTTCGAATAGCTCCGGTTTCTTCAGCGGAAGCTCCACAACTTCCCTTATCTCTTCTGCCTCTCTGCTGAGGCCGCCGATTTCACCCCATTGGACTTTGGGCTTCTCGATGATTATGAATTTCTCCACATTGAATTTCTTCATCTTCTCTGCTTTCCTGATTATTGTGAGGTTCTTCTGCTCGACCAGCACTGTGTCTCCAGGTTTTATCTTGCCTGCATCTCCAGACAGCGCAACGAAGAACTCATTTCCGTTCTGGAGCATGAGGAATGCGTGGCCTTTGCTTATCTGCCTTACCTGCGCCACGAGGAGCGGAGGTTCCCTGTATTTTTTTACCTCTTCCTTCAGGCTGTTTATCGTGTCCCTGAGGAGCTTGTTCTCCTCTTCGAGCTGGCTGATGTTGGTTGTATAGCTGTACATCACATCTTCCAGCTCCTTGTTTTGGTCTTTTATAACCATAATGGATTGGGGTGGTCGGCTATTTATAAATATTTCCCAGTCAGCGGCTCTGTCCGGGTCATTGGTTTAAGGTCAGGATGATTTTCTGACTGGGATACAGGTACGTCGCCAGGGAAGCTCTCTGATCGATTATCTTTTATTATTATCCTTTATCAGGAGCGGCCTGAGGGGATTCATGTTCAGCTTGAGTGAGGTATGAGGTGATTCTGTTTCTTGACAGGTATCATTTTGGATATCTGAAAATCAGGGGTTTTAGACATGCCGGCTGACTCTCATAATCTTTGATCGTGAGAATGGGAATGGAGCATTTCCGCTGTTGCAGCCCCGGGATTCCTGGCAGAGCCCATGTCAGCTGATTATCATATTGGGAAGCAGAGAAGTTCTTTTGGTGCCTTTGTGAGGATCTTTGCCCTGCTGTGGACAAGGATGTCATCTTCTATCCTTATGCCGTATCTCTTTGTATAGATGCCTGGTTCGATTGTGAATGCCTGGCCATTCTCGATGATTTCCAGTGATTTCTCATTGAGGTAGGGCCTTTCATGCACTTCTACGCCTATACCATGGCCGAGCCCGTGGAGAAAATGCTTTGCGAGACTGCCTAGGCTTTCTCTTGCTGCTGCATCGACTTGTCTTGCCATGATCCCAGGCCTGACTGCTGATATTGCCTCCTCTTGGGCATGCAGGACCTTGTCATAGATCTCTTTCTCTTTCTTGCTTGGCTTGCCGAAGTATATTGTCCTTGTTATGTCTGATGTGTATCCTTTGTTCCACAGGCCGAAGTCTATGTAACAGAATCCTTTCCTGATCCTCTGTGTTGTTGGTGTATGGTGGGGCTTCCCTCCATTCTTCCTGTTTGCTACAATCGGCGGGAACGACGGCTGATACCCTCTTGAGCTCATGTGATAGAGGATTCTGCCTGCGAGCTCTGATTCTGTCCTGATCTTCTTTTTTGACATTTCAGAATACACCTCTGTGAGTATCCTGTCAGTCTCCTTGCAGGCATTCGTGATGTTCTCCATCTCATGTTGGGTCTTTTTTTTTCTGAGCTCTATTATGGATTTGGAGACATCAGATATCTTTGCTCCTGTCTCTTTCCTTATTCTGGCAGTGTAGTATTCAGGTATCTTTTTCCTGTTGACTCCGAGGTTTTTTGTCTTGATACCTTTGAACAGCTCATGGAATTCCTTTGTGAGCGGTTTTGCATTGATGGATGTCTTTGCCCCGGCAAGTTCCATCGGGGGTAGGTACAGTGTATCCCTTTTTGATTTTGGTATTATGAGTGTTGCGTGCTCGCAGCTGGATCCTGTGAAATATTTTATGCTTGGGTCTGAAGTGGTGAATGATATGTTGAACAGCGCAGCTGCATCGATCCCCCTGCTATTCAGGTTTCTCTTGAATTCTTTCAGTTTCATATGGTCTGGTTCACCTTTTTGCAGGCAAGCGCGCCTGTGTATATCCCATAGTTATTCGAGACTTTCCGCCCCACAGACACGATGTTTCTGAGGACTTCGTCCATCTTGCCTGACAGCATCACGTCTTTGACAGGTATCCGCTCGCCTTTTTTCAGGTAGTATCCATGCTCCATTTTTGTTGAGAATGCCGTTGTCGCAGGATTGGCTGTGTGGCTCCCTATCAGTGTCTCGACAATCAGTGCATCATCGATCTCACTGTATGGGCCTGTGAGTATGAGGTTGGAGTGGTCGATGCCCTGCTCTGTCCTGTTCCCTGTGCTCCTCTGCCCGAGCCTTTTTGCGGTGTTGAAGTCATATAGCGGGGATTTGAATATCCCGTTGCTGATTATGACAGTCTTCTGCGATGGTGTCCCCTCATAGTCGAATCTGCTCGAATTCTGCCCCCATTCAAGTGTCCCGTCATCGACAAGCGACAGTTTCGGGTGCGCGATTGATTTTCCTGTTTTGCCTTTGTAGACTGATTTGTTCTTTTCTATGTTCTTTGCAGAGAAGTTCGGCACCAGCGCATTATGTATCAGGTCAGCTGCTGTCTTTGGCTTGAATAGCACATATCTCGCTTTTCGTTCCATCTTTCTTGGGTAGAGGAAATCATATGTCTTCCTTTTAAGGTCATCTATGAAGGGTATGATGTCGAAAAGCTTCACTTCTGTCATTGAGTTCCAATAGCTTGATACATTCGCTCCGCTCCTGGCTATTGTGTTTGCCCAAAGCCCGAACTCTGTCCTTTTCTGTTCTCCTTCTATGCCGTTTGAATTGAATATCTGGCTCTCTTCATGCTTGGCCTCGATTGCGACATGCGAGGCTATTATTCCTGACTTGACGCATTCATCTATTATGACGTCGGCCATGCTTGACATCTCTGCTTTTGTCAGCTCAGCCACTTTCTTGTCATGGCATCTTATGTTGCTGTATCTGGACCTGTTCGGGATTCCGTGGAAATAGTCTAGCCTGTCATTTGCCTTGCATATCTTGATGGCCTGGCGGAGTGTGTCTTTTGTGAGCCTGTTTGAATATGCGTAGCCCATGGCCTGGTTTTTCCACACCCTTATCTGGTATTTGCCCTTCTCTGTCTCTTCGAAGCTCTGGTAGCTGTTGTTGTTTATTGTGAGGGACTTATGTGTGACAGAGCCGATGTTTATCTGCACATGGTCTGCTTCTTTTTCCGCTTCTCTTATTATTCTTTTTATTTTCGAGTTCATTTTCCGCCGACTAGAGCATCTTCTATGAGTATGCTGGGACAGTGCCCGATGACAGGCACCATCTGCCCTGATTTTCCGCAGTGCCCCGGGAATCCGGCCTGGTACCTGTCTGATATCGCAGTTATGTTGCCTAGGAGTTCCAGTGTATTCCCCGCTAATGAGATGTTCTTTAGGAGTGTCTTTATTTCGCCCCTCTCGATGAGGTAGCCCTCCTGTGCTGAGAACTGGAAGCTGCCCACTGCAGTGTCGACCTGCCCCCCGCTGCTCCCCTTGAGGTAGTATCCGTTCTTCATCTCCTTGAACATCTCTTCTGTTTTCCAGTCATGCTTCTTTATGTATGTGTTGCTCATCCTGACAAGAGGTATCTGTGATATGCCCCCTGCCCTGCCGTTCCCTGTTAGCTTCTGCCTGAGCGCCGCTGCTGTCTCCCTTGAGTTCAGGAATGTCTGGAGCCTCCCTTTGTTTATCAACGTCGTCTTGCTGGCCTTGATCCCCTCATCGTCATAGAAGTAGCTTCCCCACATCTTTGGTATTGTGCCGTCGTCTATCACAGTGACATGGTCTGGGGCTATCCTTGTGCCTAATCTCCCGTCGAGGCATGATGCCTTCTGTATTATGTGGTCTGCTTCTGCTGCATGGCCCAGGGCTTCATGGATGAATACATCCGTCAGGACTCCGTCGCACACGACCTTTGTCCTGCCTCCTTTCGGGACTTTTGCATCAAGCAGCGCTATTGCTTTCTCCTTTGCCTTCTCTGTCGCTGCATGGAATTCTTTTGTCACCTCATAGCCTGCCTGCGCCCCCACCCTTCTGCTGTACTGCTCTATCTTCAGGCCTCTTTTTGCTGTGACTGATGCGCCGCCGTAGCAGTAGTTGAGCCTTTGCCTTATCTCTGATCCCTCCGAGTTCGTGAATCTTGTCTCTTTTGTGATGTCAAGATAGTTTGTGGATGCATTTGTTATCCTCTTGTCAGAAAGTGCTGATTTGGCCATCTCGAGCAGAAGTTTTTTCTTCTCTTCGAAGCCTATGCCGTGGAAATCTGTCTTCATCGGCACTGCCTTGCTTGCCTTGGTCCTTTTCTGGGAAGCTATCTCTCTCCTGACCTTTGTTTTCTTGTCTATTATCTTTGCTATCGACAGGGCCTGTTTCATTATGCTCTTCAGGTTTCCTTCTTCAGAATATGCGAATCCCCATCCGTTCTTGTACAGGACTCTGACTGATGCTCCTTCATGGACCCCGTGGCTCATGTCCTTTACTTCCTTGTTCCATAGGGCTACAGAATTGCTCTGGATCCTTCCTTGCCTGATTTCCCAGTATCTTACTCCTCTTTCGTCTAATGGTGTGGTTGGCATTTGGTTCAGCTGGATATTTTTTTACCTTGTGACCCTGAAGCTCTCTATCTCCTCTTTCAGCTTCACCGCTTTCTTGTTCTTTGTGAAGTGTGATTCTATCGGTTTCACGAGTTCGTACACCCTGTCTGCGACTGCTGTCTTGAGATCCATTGGGTGGAGCTCTCCGTCGGAGTAGGATTTGGCTAGCTCATCATATGACACGAAAGAGAGGTCGCCGCCGTACTTCTCGGGCCTTTTTATGTCTAGAGTCTTGAATTTCTCGAAGATTACGTATCTTGCATACTCCATTATGGGGTTGTTCTCTGTGATCTTCTCCGGGCAGTATGCCTTGTTCATCTTCCTCTTGATATCATCATATGAGTCTGTCATGAATATTGCTGTGTCCGGCTTTGATTTGCTCATCTTGAGCTCTATCGCCCTTTCTGTGGCATCTGCATTTTTTGATGCTGGCTGCCCGAGCCCCATGAGCATGTGATGTGAGACAATGACCGGCTTCCAGTAGCCGAGCTGCGGCCCGATCTCGCGGGCTAGCATGTTGACCTTCCTCTGGTCGAGCCCGAGCTGGCATATGTCGACGTCAAGATGGAATATGTCTGCACACTGCATGCAGGGGTAGAATATCTGCGATGCCTGCAGGGCTTCGCTTTCGCTCCTTCCCATTATCTGCGAGCATCTAAGTATCCTCTTGACTGTGGATGCGCGTGCGATGTTCATGACTTTCTTCCAGTAGTTGTCATCGTTCATGAAGTCGCTGGCCCAGACGAACTCGACATTGTCCAGATCCATGCCGCATGCACGCCATATCTCGATGAGATACTCACCGACTTTCTTTATCTTCTCGAGGTCGCCGCCCATCTTGTTGTTGGCCCAGCCGTGCCAGTCTGCCACTAAGAACTTGAATTTGCATCCGGCTTTGATCATCTTGTTCGTGTTGATGGAGCGCAGGATCCCCTGCGCTATGTGCATCCTCCCTGATGGCTCGAATCCGTCATAGGCTATGGGTTGCTTCTTCTCTTCAAGGACTTTCCTCAGGTCCTCTTCTGTTATGATCTCTTCCCCCACTTGGCGGATTAGTTCAAGCCTTTCCTCAGTATTCATTTTCTCACCTGTGTAGGCAATGGTTCATGCCGGAGATTGATATATAAAAATACCATGTATGGATATGTCAGGTATGTTGATTGGATTATTCTTTATATTTGTTTGGGAACAAAAATATTTTTTCTCTAAAAGGTCTGAAAAGCCTAAAAATTGCTTTTAGGCCTGATTTCAAGTCTTAAATCAAAACAAAACATTTAAATAGGACTGTTTTATTTATTGGGACAGCTTTGCACCGTTTTAGAACACGGAAAATTCGGTTTTATTTGTCTTAGGGAGAAAAACGAGGGGTTCATATGGCAGAAGACGATAAGCATTTTTCAAGGGAGCTCATAGGTAAGACAGTTGTTAGCAAGACAGGTAAGAGGTTTGGCGAGGTCGGTGATATTGTCTTTGAGACCCGTTCCGGTGAGCTTATCCATATGGTTCTTGTGAATCCGACGTCCTATACTGAGAAGCTTGAGCTTGAGAAGGATAAGAACGGCAATCTTCTGGTGCCTTTCAGTGCAGTCATAGCGATTGGGGATTTCATGGTCATAGCTGAGGAAGACATCATTTGATTTCTGCATAAACTTTATATAATCAATATATTTGGATTTATCTTGTTTTGGAGGGTGGTTTTTTGGGTGAAGATGCTCAGATTTGGACAGAGAAGTATAGGCCGATGGATTTTTCTGATATAAAGGGTCAGGATGATACTGTCCAGAAGGTTGAGGCATTTGTGAAAGGCAGGAACATGCCACATCTGCTGTTCACTGGCCCTGCTGGCGTCGGCAAGACTTCCATTTCTTTGGTCATCGCGAGACAGCTTTTCGGGGATGGCTGGCGTGCCAATTTCCTTGAGCTGAATGCCTCAGATGAGCGCGGCATCGATGTAATCAGGAACAAGGTGAAGGATTTTGCCAGGACAAGGGCCATAGGTGATGTGCCTTTCAAGCTGATTTATCTTGATGAGTGCGATGCCTTGACCAAAGAGGCTCAGCAGGCTCTAAGGAGGACCATGGAGAATTATACCCAGACGACAAGGTTCATCCTTTCAGCCAATTACAGCTCGAGGATCATCGATCCTATCCAGTCAAGATGTGCTGTATTCAGGTTCAGGCCTCTGTCCAGGAAGGACATTGATGCCATTATCGTCAAGATTTCTGAGAAGGAGGGTCTTAAGCTCTCTCAGGATGCGAAGGATGCGCTTTATGAAATTTCAGGCGGTGATTGCAGGAAAGTCGAGAATATCCTGCAGAGCTGTGCTGTCATCTCTGATGATATCGGCACTGATCTCATTTATTCCATGGCTTCTGCTGCAAGGCCGGAGGATCTGAAGCATGTGCTTGAGCTTGCCGTGGATTCGAGGTTTGTCGAGGCGCGTGATGCTCTCCTGAAGACCATGCTCGATTTCGGCCTATCAGGCCTTGATGTGATAAAGCAGATCCAGAAGGAGCTCCTTGGTCTTGATGCTGATCCGTCAGTGATCATGCAGCTCATGGTCCATTGCGGGGAGGCAGAGTTCAGGATGGTGGAGGGCTCTGATGAGTTTGTCCAGCTTGAGGCTTTTCTGGCAAAGGTGGTCCTGGCCGGCGAAGGGAAGAAAAAAAGGTAATATTTAAATAAATTAATGGCATTGGTTGGGTTTATGGAGCAGATTGAGCTGAAGGAAAAAGGGGTTGAGGACATTTCTTTTGAGGACAACCAGAAACAGATCATCTATAATCTGGCAAATGAGACCAAGCTTCTTATCACGCGAAACAGCGATCTTGAGCGAGAGGTCAATGCTCTGAAAGATGCTTTGATCGAGAAGAAGCGGTTCATTGAGAACGAGGTGGTCAAGGCCAGGGAGATGATTGAGCTCCGTATCCGGGAGAGGATAGCGCATTATGATAAGGTCCTGAATGAGAGGGAGGGGAAGTACAGGAAGTCTCTCGCTGAGCTTGAGAACACCTATCTTGAGCGTGAGGCTGAGCTGAAGCTTGAGCTCGAGTCAGAGAGGGAAGCCCTTAAGGCCAGGGAGGAGCATCATCTCAGGAGGCTCAGGGAGATCCAGGATGAGCTGGAGGCTATCAGGGAGACAGACACAAGGATAACAGATGAGCTGAAGGCAGAGAATTCTGAGCTCAAGAACAGGCTGATTGAGCAGAAAAGGGTCATGTTTGAGAAGCAGCACCGTATACGGGAGGTCCTGCTGAAGATAAAGAATCACTTCAATGAGCTGTCTGAGCTGGGCAATGTGTTCGATGACCTCAAGGTGCGATTTAATGACGATGAGATAGCATATCTGATCAGGATTGATCTTGAGAAAGGCATGGATTATAGGGAGATAATTGATTATTATCAGATGTTTGGGTACGGTTCAGAGTATATCATGGGCATCATCAATAAGAATTCTGGATTTTTAGGATAGGTTTTTGGTAAAGTAATATTATAAAAAAATATTTGGCAAGAATTCAAAAAACATTATTACTCGAGAGGCTCGTGCTTCACCAGGAGTGTTGTTGTGATGTCCTGCAGATAATCGTATTCAAGCCTTATATTGACCGGCTTCTCATAGTCTGCTGGATTCGCGATTGCCTGTGTGCAGGCCACAATCCTCTCCCCGGGATTACCGAACACGGTTACATAGCCGTTGTTTGGCGCAGTGCCGTCTGTCAGACCTGAACACGACAGGCCTTCTATCCCTGTCGTGACTTCGACCCATACCTTGTTCTCTATTGTGTAATTCTGTGCGCAGTTCGAGTCTCTCTTGAATATGTCGCCTGTCCCTTTGTGCTTGACCTTGAACTGGAATGCGACTTTGTCGCTTGCTCTGGGTATTTCCTTGAACTCCTCGACTTTTACAGGGGCTGCTGAGCTGAATACCTGCTTGTCCTCGTTTATCATGCACACCCCTTCTTTTTTTGTATCGAGAAGATTCTCCCGGACACAGATGTCTGAGATTGCCTGTGTGGCGTATTCATAGCAGACTTCTGCTTTTATCGGATAGAGATGTGATGCTGTGAGCGGATCCACATGGTTAAGGTCGTCGAAGCTCACGAATGTTGTTGTGCCTTCGAGTATGTTCCCTTCTGCGTCTTTCTTTGTCCTTATGAGTTCATCTTCAGGATGCTTGATGAGATCAGCTGTATTCACATTGAACTCATTTGGGTCGATGCCTGTTATCTTTATTGTTGCATCTTCTGGGAGCACATTTGTCTCGCCCACATTCTTGATTCTCACCACAATGCCGAATGGATAGCTCCCTCCGTCATATACCTCTGCTGGCGGCGAGTCTGGCTCGAACTGTATTGTGAGGCCTGTATCACCGCCGACAAATGGGTTTGTTTTTGATGTTGATGATTCCTGTTCTGTGCATCCTGTAAATACTAGGATTGAGCTTATCAAAAGGGCCATGATGATTTTGTTCTTCATTATTATCCCTCCTAGGATTGGACGACTTCTACTTGTTGTTTTATTGAATCCATGTAGCCGTATTTCAGGGTTATCTGGAGCGGTGTGACATATGCCGGAGTCTCATCGCTCGGCTTTTGCGCGCTGCATACCACGAATCCCTGGTTGTTGTACATCTTGATTGGATTAGGGGGCGTGCAGCTTCCCCTGATCTCAGCGCCTGATAATATCACTGAATGCACATCTATCTTGTCCAGGTCTACATATTCTATGTCTGGGCATGCATCCCTGGCCATGTAGTCATATGCGTATCCTCTTCCTGAATTTGAGAAGGTTATCTTGAATTTGATGTCCTGGCTTGTGACATCCTCTTCGATTCTTGTGACAGCTATTGGGGCTCCCTGGCTTCCCATGCTTACATCTGTGACATCGCAGACCTCGTCTTCGACTCCTGATTTCCAGGGGTCGGGATCGATGCAGACGCTTGCTGCTGCGAATGTCTTGTATTCATAGCATGCTGTTGCCTGTATCGTTGGCCTGTAGAAATCGACATCTCTGGGTATATTGACCCTTGGGACAGAGAATGTCCTCGTTGCATAGCTTCCTTCGACATTGTATTGGTCTTTCCCGTAGAGTTCTGTCCCGTCGAGGATATAGTATGATGGCGAGAATGGCAGATAGACCGGGTCATAACCCCCGAGTATGATTGTTCCGATGAATGGCTCTCCTGATTCCTGGGAAGGGAATGCTCCCCTGTTCCTGAGCTCTACAGTGACATCTAGCTGGTCTCCATTGTAGACTCTGCTCGGCGGCTGTCCTTGCATGTATCGCAGCACCAGGCCCTCAGTTCCTTGATGCGCAGGCACTGAATCATGGGGCTCGCTTGGTCCGCTGCAGCCGGTCAATAGCAATGTTGATAATAGAAAAAGGATTGTGGATAATAGTATGATGTCTCTTTTTTTGCCCATGTACCGGTTCACCTTATTAGTCTTTATCTATCTTTATTTATTTTCTATATAAACTTTTTGGTTTTTTTAGCATCAGACAGTTTAAAAAGCCTGAATCACGCTTTTTTGGCACTAAAAAGCGATTATATCTTCTCTATATCTTCTCTATGGTCACTGTCTTGGATTTTGAGGTTGTATAGCCGTAATTGAGCTTTATATTGAGGTTTGTCATGTAGTTTCCCTGTGTTCTTTCGATGTTCGAGTATTCTGGATAGATGCATCTGATCCTGTCTTTCTTCTCTTTCAAGTCAATGTGGCCGGGATCGCACTGGAGGCTGACCGCCCCCAGTTTTGCTTCTATCTGTATCAGGTTCCAGTCGATGTCCATTATCGGATCTGAGCCGCATGTCTTTTCCACGAGCGCCTGGTTCATCACAAGCCCGTCTCCTTTGTTCTCGACTGTTATGATGAACATTGGCCTTATGGTTCCATCGCTCTCTCTTGTTTTCTGCTCAATGTTTGTCACAGCGACTGGTCCTCCTTGCCCTGAACTGCTCTGGATATCGCTTGACGTGCATGGCTTCATGCCGATTTTCTGGCCGTATACATCAGTATCGACGCATATGTCATATGAGGCTGTTGTCGTGTAATTGTAGCAGATTGTTCCGATTATGATCGAGTTATGCTTTTCCAGGAGCGGATCCAGATCCCTGACTTCAGCTGTGAATTCATAGAACTCTTGCTGGTCATCAGGGTAATAGATTGTTTTCCCTGGTATCTGGAATTTCACTTTGTTCTGCCCGGATTCTAGGTCCATGTATCCCTTCTCGAGTGAGAGTACAAGTATCCCTGTTGCATTTGACGCGCCTTTGTTTGTCACTTTTGCTATTATGTCTATTGTGGAATTGACTAAGGAATTTGCCGGCGGTGCATTGGGATGGAACTCGAGCGAAAGCCCGTCGAAACCCTTTCTTACATCCACAACCTTTGAGCCCCCGCTGCCTCCTCCTGTACAGCCCCCGATGAGCAGGATCGCACAGATCATTCCGATGATTATCATTTCTTTTCTCATTCTCATTTTGGTTCAGGCTCATAGGCTATGTTTATTGCTATCTTGTCATATCTGTTTGCATCAAATATTGTGGCTTTCAGCCGGGGTATTGCAGAGCAGGTTTGTACTGGGCTTTGCGCTGATAGGAACATTGTGCACAATACCTTGTTGTCAGGGGTCAGCAGTGTGAATCTGTGTTGGTTGTTTGTGTCATCATAGAAACCATATAGATGATTCTCAAATATTGTTTCTCTCTTCTCCTGATACATTGTCGGTGTTATCGCAATGCCATATCTGACAAATTCTTTGTTGATTGATGCGGCATTTGCTATTGTGAATGATGAGGTCACAGTTTCATTTGTGTATTTTGTGACTTGGGATTTTATGAATGGATTTGTTGTCGGCCAGGATTCTGTTGTATTTGTCATCAGTTGGTATGTCCTGTCTAGTGCAGTGATTGTGTAGTATGCTGCCTTGTTCTCCACGAAGTTTGTGAGTTTAGCCTTGATTTTTTTATCCTTGTCCAGCTCCTTTTCCTCCCCTTTCCTGAACTCGAGTGTTATGCTTGTGGTGTCGAAATCATCTTCAGTTGGTGTTACCACAATATTTTGTGAGCCCATGAACTCTTCGCAGTACATCGTGTATCCTTGCACTCTCGGCACATGCTTTCTTATCTCCTCGATTTTCCTGTCAAGGTCAAAGCTTGGGTCGGTGTATGCCGGATCCCCTGTGCTCTTCAGCAGTTCTGGTGTGAGCTGCGAAGATACATCCTGCCATGTCACTGAATATGTTCCAAGTTTCTGGATTGCCTTGTCCACTGTGCCTTGCCCCCCATTGTATGATGCTATCGAGAATGTGTATTTCCATGGAGCCCCATATCTGCTGAAATGGTTCAGGAGATCTCTGTAGAACAATGTCCCGCCTTTTATTGAATCTTTTGGGTCATTGCGGTCTATTCCATAATCTCTGGCAGTGCTGATTATGAACTGCATCAATCCTGTGCTTCCTGTACCTGAAACTGCATTGACATTCCCTCCTGATTCCTGTGCTATTGTGCCCACAATCAGGCAGTATGGGACATTGTATGTTGAAGTGTGCTCCAAGATGGTAGGGTGCCATGTCTCGATGATTTTTTCCACTATCTTCTTGTTGGCTTCAGAAGGGTATAGTATGTCTGACTGCTGGAAATCAAAATTTGTTCCTGAATAGCTACCCCTGCCCTGGTAGGTCTTGCATTCTGGGCTTGTCGGGTCTGCGCAGAACACCTCGACCGGGACGCTTTCTGAGAGTTCATATACATACTCTGCTGTCATCTTGAAGTATTTTGTCGTGATGGGCTGGTCCCCGAGCAGTCCTTCAGGATCCACAACACCTATCCTGCAGTTTATGTTCTTGTAACCATCATTCAATGTGCCGAGATTCTTCAGGCCTTCTTCGCTGAGTGAATATATTTTATAGCCTTCTTCTTGTGCATCTGATATGTTGAACTTGTGGTTCCAGTCGCAGTCTGTGAGGTTTGTCTCTTCAGGCACGTGGATCTCTATCTTGGTGAATTTCTTTACTTGCCCTTCCCACCTGTTGTCCAGGGTTATTCCCAACCTGGGAGGCACTGTATCATTCTCACCGACTCCTATCGGCGGCTTTTTTGTCTCCATGCCGACATAGAGCGGCCCGTTTGTGTATACAGCGACCGGATTCGTGTCTATTATGTCATACTGCTGCAGTGGATCTACCCCTTCTCTCCTCAGGCTTCTTATCCTGTGGTCTGCCATGAAGTATGTACGCAGGTAGGACATCGTCTCGAAATTGAACAATGCATTGATGTATACATTGTTCGTGCCGAGGGGCAGCGTGCTTGAGTTGAATCCGCAGCTGATGTCGACTTCATCCAGTGTTGTCACCTTTATCGGCCTGGATGGCGACACAATCCCGTTGTTCAGGATTTTTGACTTGCTTGCATTGCAGCTGAGGTTCACTTGGATGTCATTCTCTATTGTCCTCGCATACATGAGCCCCCAGACTGTCACTGGTTCTTTGAAATCGAACTTCGGGCTGCTTGGCTCAAGGTCTTTTATGTAGACACCGAGTGGTTCCTCTTGGTTCTCGTCTACTTTGCCCGTGTAGTAATCCCCGCCGGTAGCATAGTCTATCTGCCTTTGGTATAGGCTTGTCGTCTTGGTTGGCAGGGTTGTTACCCATGTTATGAAGTCTTGCACAGCTTCTTTGGCAGTCGGCCCGGTCAAAGTGGCCATTCTTTGAAGGCCCTCTTGGGAGACTGGGAGTTCTGTCCTCTGTGTGTAGGCATCTTTCATGATAGGGACGAGCAGGAACAGGAAGATTGCGAGAAATATTATGATATTAAGCCATTTGGCGAATTTTGATCCTGATATTTTTGCGCCGAATATTATCCAATATGGCCAATATGCCCCTATGAAGATGAAGCTTAATGCCGTCAGTATTGGTGTCCATGTGGGGTCATTTATGTTTTTCCATAGGATTGAATAAGCCGTGCTGAGGTGTGGCATCGCAGTGTGCATGACAAATGCCTGTGCAGCGTAGCTTGTCGTGACTCTGGTGGCGAGCACTGATATTATGAAGACAGCCATGACAGATATTGCAACATCTGAATAGAGAGGTGGCAGGTTGAGGATCTTAATCAGTGAAGGCAGGATGATGAATGTTATATAACCGCCTAAGATGAGCATTATTGTCTTGAAGATCAGGACAAAATCGCCTTCTGCCAGGAAGAGCACCACAAAGAGGACCATGGTATGTACTATGAAAGCTTGATAGGTTGCTGCGAATGCAATAATATCTTTGCTGCCCCATAGAAGGTCCCACGGCCTCAGTCCCCAGATGCCCAGTTCAGTTATCCATGCTGCAAGGCCGAGCCAGATCATCCATGTGCCGATATCCGGCCTTTCCGTCACCTGCTTGCCTTTTGAAAAGAGTAATTTCCCCAGTGCCAGCCCGCCGATGCCGATGGTGGCCAGGACGCCTTTTTTTGGGGCGGTTTGAGGGGCGTATCTGTTCTCTCTCTTCTTCATGTATTCTGTATAATTCTCTTTTATTTTCTCGCCGATTTTGACAGCTGATTTCTTCAGTATGGCCTTCAATGCTGCCATTTTAGAAGATTCTCCTTCTGCCATTTTATTCCTCTTTTTCAGAAAAAAATAAGATTAATGCTCTTGAAGCCTTACTCTTAATTCTATTATCTCTAGCTTTGAGTTCTTTTTCGGTATTATCTCGATCGCATTGTTGTCTTTCTTTATGAACTCGTCGATCAGTTTCCAGTATTTCCTGTCTCTCTGGTCTACATGCGTCTCATACCCATTGACCACGATTGTGGCCTGCTTGTATTCTATGTCATCGACAAAGTCCATCGAGAGGTTTATGTCGAATTCGTTGTTGGCTACATCATTGTACTCGTCTGAGGTCAGGCTGAAGTAGTACACCGGGAATGATATGTCTTTCAGCTCTGTCTTGACCTGTATCCTGTCTATGACATAATTCCCTCTGGTGGTCCTGAATACTAGCTCATTCTCTCCGGTGGAGAGGAATCCTGGTGAGAACTCCAGAGGTATCAGGAGGCCGCAGTCAGGAACGCTTGAATAGAGATTGTGGTTGTTTATGTATATGTTAAGCTTGCCGACATCCCCGGCCTCGCATTCTGGGATGAACTTGAGCGTGGCCTTCTCGAGATTGTCTTTTTCAGTCGATGTCACGATGAATGTGTTCCTGCTTGTCTGCCTGCTTATGTCCTGGACATCTGCTGTGATCGACAGGTCCTTGATGATATACTCGTTTGTCTTCCAGAACTTCCATCCGACTGTCGATACTGAGAGCACTAGTTCGTTTGTCTCTGCCAGGTTTTTCTTGTCGAGCAGCACCGGAGCTGGTGATGTGGTCTCATCATCATATACTTTCTCGCCATTGAGATATACGCTGAGTCTGCCTATGGCTTTCTCCCCTATTGTGAATCCCATCATCGTATTGTCTGTGTTGGGAAGGTCTTCGAATGTAAATGACACCCTTGCATCTTGCTTGTCGAACCACCCGTTTTTCACATAGATGTTGTTGACTTTCTTGATCAGGTTGGTCTCAGTGACTGCAAGCAGGGATAAGGATGCTATGTTGTGTATTATCTCCTCTTCTCCGGATCCTTCGATTTTCCCGGGATTCTCCAGGAGGATTGTCCTCTCAGCAGTGTCATTACCCCCGTCATCACCGCCATAGCCTGTATAATTTTCGCCGAGCAGTGCCTCTCTTTCAGATGGGGGGAGGAATAGTACATAAAGTAATATCAATGCAGCTAGAAGTGCGACAAATGTTGCAGCTGATGCTCCTGTCCCTTGTCCTTTTTTCATCTACAGCCACCTTTTTTGCATAATTTATGTTAGTGTGCTTGCTTTGATTTGCTGATCTGCCCTTGGTTCGGGTATCTTACCAATATGGTCTTGGTATATAATATTTCAGTATTTGGTCTTTTTGGTCTTTTTAAAACAAATAACTTTATATATATATGTTTTTCTATTTTAGTAGCCGGATTTGTGATATTTTTGATTTAAAAGCCCTCTTCGCATATACTAATATGATTATATATGCTAATATAATTAAAATAGAAACAAAACAATGGTCTGGAATTATGGGATTTTGTATTTATTGGATTTTGTATATATCCTGGCTTGTGCAGGTTGATAGGGGATTGGTATGAGAATAATCTTTTCAGATTTCAGGAATGGCCTTGTGAAGCTGAAGGTTGAGGACTTGGATGATTTGTGGTATCTAAGCCAGATAATTGACCCAGGGGATGTCCTCTCTGGTCACAGCTACAGGAAGGTCCGCATCGAATCAGGAGAGCGCGGTCAGACTGTCAGGAAGAGCATTTTTGTGAAAATCAAGGCTGAGAAGATTGATTTCAGTGAACAGATGCTGAAGGTCAATGGCACTGTGCTTGATGGCCCTGATGATGTGCCCCGGGGTTCTTATCATAGCCTGAATATTGAACTTGATACGGTTTTCAGCATTGAGAAAGAGAGATTCCCAGGATACCAGATTGAGAAGCTCAGGGAGGCTTCGGATTCTGCCAAGAGCGACCTGCTGATATGCATCTTTGACAGGGAGGAAGCGATCTTTGCTCTCCTCACCAGGAAGGGCTTCAGTGTGCTCAGTGAGCTCCATGGTGATGTCTCGAAAAAAGGTGAGCCTTCTGTGAAGGGTGAGAATTTTTATCAGAGGATAATTAAGACATTGTCTGATTATGATTTGAGATATCATACACCAAACATAATTGCCGCCAGTCCGTCATTCTGGAAGGATGAGCTGAACAGGGAGCTCAGGGATGATGTGATAAAGAAGAAGATTGTGTTTGCCACCTGCTCGAGCGTGAAGGGAGAGGCCATCAATGAGATTCTCGGGAGAGAGGAGATAAAGGGTGTGTTGAAGAAGGACAGGGTTGCCAGGGAGACTTCATTGGTTGAAGAGCTGCTTAAGGAAATCTCGAAGGACAGTCTTGCTGTGTATGGGTTCAGGGAGACTTCCGAGACTGTTGCCATGGGTGCTGTTTCGGTTCTGTTGGTCGCAGATTCTCTGATAAGGAAGACGAGGCAGGAGAACACTTTCAATGGCTTGGAAAGGGTCATGAAGCAGGCTGATTCGATGGGTGCTGATGTCCGCCTTATAGGTGCTGATTCAGAAGCAGGGAGGAAGCTTGAAGGTTTGGGGGGGATTGCCGCCATCTTAAGATATAGGATAAGATGATCTCTTTATGAGGTCTGTGCATTGCAGGCAGTGTTTTTGGCTATCCCTCATTCTTCTGACAGTGTCGATACATCCCCTATCTCCTGGCCGAGTTCTTTTGCTTTGAGCATCCTCCTCATTATCTTCCCTGATCTTGTCTTTGGCAGCTTTTCGACAACCTCTATCTCTCGGGGATAGGCGTGCCCTGCAAGGTGCTGCTTGACGAAATTCTTGATATCATCATATAGCTTCTTATCATAGCTGTATCCAGGGTTTAATACGACGAATGCCTTGATGATCTCCCCGCGGACCTCATCAGGCTTCCCTATCACTCCGGCCTCTGCTATCGCTGGATGCTCTAGCAGTGCGCTCTCGACTTCAAATGGCCCGACCCTCTCTCCGCTTGTCTTTATCACATCGTCTGCGCGCCCTATGAACCAGAAGTATCCGTCTTCGTCTTTCCTCGCCCTGTCGCCTGAGACATACCAGCCCTTCATGAAGTAGCTTTCATACTTCTCGGGTTTCTTGTATATCTCTTTCATCATTGAGGGCCATCCTGGCATGAATGCGAGATTGCCTTCTTTCCCTGGACCCAGTTCATCTCCTTGGTCGTCGATTATTGCTGCAGACAGTCCCGGGAAAGGTTTCCCCATGCTTCCGAGTCTTATGTCCATGCAGGGGTAGTTTGCCATCAGTATCCCTCCTGTCTCTGTCTGCCACCAGGTATCATGGAATGCAAGTCCGAATTCCTTGAGGCCCCATCTTATTGCCTCTGGATTGAGCGGCTCGCCGACAGATGCGAGATGTCTCAGCGAGCCCAGGTCATACTTCTTACCTGTCTCGCTCTTTTTCTGCATCAGCATCCTTATTGCTGTCGGTGCTGTGTACCAGACATTCACTTTGTATTTCTCGATGACCGAATACCATGCATCTAGGGAGAACTTCCCTGCATAGATCACCTGTGTTGCCTTGTTTGACCATGGCCCCAGTATCTCATAGGCTATCCCTGTCACCCATCCTGGGTCTGCTGTGCACCAGTAGATGTCGTCTTCATGCACATCCAGCACCCATTTTGCCGTGAGGTGGTCATGGGCTATCGCATGATGCTTATGGATCACTCCCTTTGGTTTGCCTGTTGTGCCCGAGGTGTAGAGCATGAAGGCGCTGTCATCCTTGCCCATGTGTTCTGTCTCGAATTCTTCGCTGGCTGAGTCCATCTCGCTCCAGTAGCTTATGCCTCCTTCCGGATCCCCGCCGTCGATCAGCATCACATGCTTGAGGTTGGGCAGTTTATTCATTACCTTGTCAAGCCTTTCCTTTAGCTCTTTGTTGGTGACTATCGCGACAGCCTCGCTGTCGCCGAGCCTGTCGTAGAGAGCATCTGGTCCGAAGGCAGAGAAGAGTGTTCCTGCTATCGCGCCTGCCTTGAGTGCCCCCAGGAAGGATATGTATAGTTCTGGCACTCTTGGAAGGAAGAGGAATACTTTTTCTCCTCTTTTCACCCCGAGTTTCCTGATGGCATTCGCAAATTTGTTTGTGAGTTTTTTCATGTCTGAGAAGCTGTATTTTCTTTCCCAGCTCCCGTCGGTCCAGATGAGTGCTGTCTTGCCGCCGATTGAAGGGACATGCCTGTCTATGGCATTGTGCGCAGCATTCATCTTGCCGTCTTCAAAGAATTCAAGCTCTTTGTCAGCTATTGACCGGTCGAATGATGATCTTGCTGTATCATAGTCTTTCAGGTTGCATTTTTGGAGGCCTTTTATCCTCTCTGGCGAGTCTTTTTTCAGGATTTCCACTATAGCACCTCGGGGCTTTTTATACCCCCTATTCCGGGTTTACTTAAAAGTTTTGCCCATTTGTCTTCAGTGTCATTTGTCCCCATTATTTTTTGGTCATCATTTATTTTGAGAAAAAGGTCTTGTTTAAAAACTATTTTTAAAGAACAGCGTGGTCATATTTGGTTTGTCTGTGACTTTACTGTGGCTTATCAGATGAAAGAAGACAATATGCTTATCAGATAATATCTGTATTCTATTTGTTTTT
The DNA here is from genome assembly GCA_016928155.1 of Candidatus Woesearchaeota archaeon. Taxonomy (NCBI): domain Archaea; kingdom Nanobdellati; phylum Candidatus Woesearchaeota; species Candidatus Woesearchaeota archaeon. Next base: position 102,012 of record JAFGLG010000006.1, read on the forward strand.
ATCTGCATAATGCTTGTTTTTATCTGCATAATATTTGTTTTCTACTCCGGAGTCGTGAAGTGATTTTCCCTGTTTTTTCCTCTTATCAGAAGATAAAATGTGTAATTTAGTTTGCGGGTGAAAAAACGTAATATATTAATAGTAGTGGCATGTAAGGATTACTGGACTTTTGTCTTATAAAAAGGAGGGGGAGTGAAATGATTGTCAAAGAAGAGTTTTTGAGCAGATTGAGAAGGTATTTTTCGCTGAATCTATATGAAGTTAAGATTTGGGCGGCGTTGTTGTCGAGGGGTGTGTCGACTGCTGGTGAGCTTTCTGATATCGCTAATGTTCCCAGGTCAAGGAGCTATGATGTTCTTGAA